>CALHRJ010000217.1 GCA_938038395.1 uncultured Deinococcales bacterium
AGGTGTGGCAGCACGAATCAAACGAAAGGGTGCGGTGGCATGTACATCAAGAATAGCTTGCCACTGTTCATCGGTCATTTTATGGGTCATGGCATCCCAAGTATAGCCAGCATTATTGACTAGGATATTAACTTTGCCAAATGTGTCAACGGTATGTTTGAAGATAGCTTCGCCAAAGCCTTCTTCGGTCACGTTGCCAGCATAGGCTATAGCTTTGCCACCTGCTGCTTCTATGGCTTTGACTGTTTCGTTAGCTGGTTCTGGGTTTAGGTCATTGACTACGACACTTGCGCCTTGCTCTGCAAAGAGCTTTGCTGCTTCTGCGCCGATGCCACGGCCTGCACCTGTGATGATTACTACTTGGTCTTTAAACATGGGTTATTCCTTTGGAGTAGGGTTTGTGTTTTTACTACGAATATAGAATTTCTTTTGGGAAGTGAGTGTCGAGATTCTTCACTACGTTCAGAATGACAGTGAAAGAATAGTGGGGAGTGGGTGTTAAAAATCTCTATAGTGTTAAGACTTTTTTTAGAAGTCCAGATGAAAAACTTTAGAAATATAGTCTGCCGAGTATTTCTGCTACGCAGGCAGGTTTTTCTTGACCTTCTATTTCTATAGTAACTTGCGAGGTTGCTTGCAGACCATTACCTGCAACTTCCTCAACTTTAAGTAAAGTAGTACGACTACGAATTTTTGAACCTTCTAAAACAGGTGCAGGAAAGCGAACTTTATTCATACCATAGTTGACACCTAGCTTTATATCTGGAAAGCGTGGGTTTTCAGTATCCACGCTTCCTGTTAAGTAAGATATGAGCGACAGACTTAAAAAGCCGTGGGCTACAGTGTTACCAAAAGGTGATTCTGCCATAGCTTTTTCTTTGTTGGTGTGAATCCACTGAAAGTCTAATGTTGCATCCGCAAATTTATCAATCATGCTTTGATCGACAGTGAGCCAATCGCTAATATGTGTTTCCTGACCAACTTCAGCTTGTAAGGTTTCTAGTGCTGTACTTAAGCTCATAAGGTTTCTAGTTTAAGCTTCTTCTTTTAGGCCTAGGATTTCATCTATTTTACTTAGGTGTGCATCTTCCAAAGTAACATCTGCTGCCCCAAGGTTATCTTCTAGCTGACTGACTTTGGTTGCACCTGTGATTACGCTACTAACGCCTTCTTGTTTGAGTAACCAAGCTAGTGCAAGTTGTGCTCTGGTTATGCCTAAATCATCAGCTATGCTTTTGAGAGCTTTGACTTTTGCAGCGTTATCATCTGTCATGAAATTGCCAGCAAAGCGTTCGTTCTCAGCAAAGCGGCTACCTTCTGGCATACCACCATCGTATTTACCTGTGAGCATACCCATCGCTAAAGGACTCCAGACAACTAGGCCAATTCCTTTAGGAATAGTGACTGGTAGGATTTCGTTTTCGACACGGTCACGGTGGAGCATAGAATATTGGGGTTGTTCAGTAATGGGAGCAACTAGCCCATTCGCCTTTGCAAAGGTATGTGCTTCTGCAATTTGTGTAGCGGACCATTCACTAGTTCCCCAATAAAGTGCGCGACCACTACGGACAACATCACTAAAAGCTTCGACAATTTCTTCCATTGGGGTTTCTATATCGTAGCGGTGAGCAAAGTAGATGTCGAAGTAATCTGTTTGCATGCGTTCTAAGGACATGTCTACCGACTCATGAACATGTTTTCGACTTAGACCTCTATCATTTATATTTTCACTTTGTGGCCAGTAGACTTTACTTGATAGTACGAGGTGGTGACGTGGATAGGGTTGAAGTAGTTCACCCATGACGATTTCTGCTTCACCTTTGGCATAGGCATCTGCATTGTCAAAGAAGTTTATGCCACCTTCAACCGCTTTTTCTACGATTTCTGCGATAAGCTTTTTATCTTGGACGCTTGCCCCATACGTAGTCCATGCGCCTAAACTAATGCTACTGACTTTTAGTCCTGAATTGCCTACTCTTCTATAGTTCATGGTGAAACCCTTCTTATTTTGAAATTGATAGCCTGAGTATACCTCAATAGTTGGATATTTCTGTATGCTGGCTTGTGTGGACGGGATAAGCGTAAAATCTTAGTTTGTGTCAGCCTAGTTTTTTAGGAAATATTATTTTATGTGAAACCTTTTTCGAGATTTTGAGCAACGCTAAGAGTGACATAACAGAGGTATTTGTTAAAGACATATAGTGACTCTGATAGCTTTTTTATAAGCTGAAAATTTTGTTTGCAGTTTCCCTTTAAGATTTCCAAGGCATCCAAACAGCATTTTCTTCAGGAATGCTGTGACCTGCAACTTTTAAAGTCACAAGAATTTGTCCACGATGATGTGCATCGTGCACAAGCATATGAATCATGTAGCTTTCAATACTTTTATGAACTAGTTGTGAAGCATCAGCATTGTCTAGTTCTTTTAGGATGACATCTGTTGTTTCTTGAAAGACTTGACGGATACGTTCTAAATTCATTTCTGCAATAAATTCTTCAGCATTTTCATCGTACAGATTGCCAATGGCATTTATGTTTGCATTTTCTAGTTTTGACAACCAATATTTTGCTGCGTTCGACATATCTGCTAAATGTTGGGCAATCGTATAGCCACCTGCAGGTGTTTGTATTGATAGCATCTCTGGTGTGAGATGCTCTAGAAAAACTTTATTCACCTTGTTATTTGCTAACCAAGCTTCTCTAACCATTGAATTGATTGACATGCCTAAGTTTAGCATTTTTAAATAATGCGTCTCATAAAACGGGCTGCTAAGTAGAAAACACCTTTTCAACCTTTTACAGGGTCCAACCGCAGATTGGCATGTAAAGATAGTCTCTACTGCATCAAAAAATATCCCATACGGTTGCACCCCCTTTTACAAGATGCACCCCATGACTATCGTCCAAGCAAGTACTCATTAAAGCTTGGTAAACTTTTTGTGTAGAAATTTGTCGGTATAAACCTTGAGACCGTTCTGCTTCGGTCTCAAATAGTTTAGATAAATTAGGCAGCTAGATAGTACTTTCCCCAAATTACATTTGATTTTTTGTAGATACTTCCTGTTTATGGTAGGTGTTATAGCCTATAAGTTATGTCTAGTTTGAAGTTGTTTTGGCATCTATACCGATGTTTTTTGCAAACATTTTGTGATTTGAGCAGTATAGTCTTGATTTATCTAAGGTTTAAAGTAGTTTCTTCTAAAGAAGTGATTAGTAGGCTCAGATAGAATATAGTGAGTTTTATTTGTTAAAGTAGGCACAGATGGCGAATCTAAATATCAAAAATATGAGTGTATATTCTTTTAAAAAGTTTTTTTTAACTTTAGCAACTATAGCGTTGTTTTGCAGTGCTTGGGCCAATCCATCAGCTTATCCAGAAAGTGGTTTATCTTTTTCAGTTGGTTATGACAGTAGTAGTGATTCTTTTGAGGGCGCTATTGGGGCGGAGTGGTTATTACCTGTAGCTGTGTTGGATATGTCGCTTGGGCTCGAGCTAGCCAAAGACGCCCTCGATACACCCTTAGAACTTGGTGTGACCCTAAACACCCTTGTTTTACCTGCATGGGGTATAGACCCACCGTTAGCAGTTGGCTTTGCTATAGACATGCACTATGAAGATGACATTAGTGTTGTAGCTGGTCCGCTTGTAGGTACTGATTTACTCTTTAATTCAGATTTTCCCTACCCGATTACCTTATCTGCCTTTTTTGGTGTAGGTTTTGAAAATCCAACTGGCTTTATCGTGAGTTGGTCTGCCTATGCTCGTTACTACTTTGATGATGTAGACTTAGCAGTAGAGATAACAACCGACTCTGAACGCCTTATTGGTGTGGGTCTAAGGTATGTCTTTTACTAGATATTAGGTAAATTTATATGCAATCTAGAGCAGCTCACTGGCTAGGGCTTCCTGCACTGGCACTTCTTACGCTATTTGTTTTTATACCTTTGGTGAGTGTATTACGTTTTGCTGTTTTAGATTGGTCACCGACAGGCTCGAGCTATGTCGGTTTCGCAAACTTTCATAGACTATTAAATGACCCCCAATTAGTTAGTTCTCTAAAAATCACTCTCTTCTTTGCTTTGATGACCCTACCTAGTTTTTTGTGGTTATCAAGGAGCATTGCACTAGCAATTGAGGGAACACCTCCAGAACGTCTCATCAAAGTCCTTTTATTTATGCCTAGCTTAATCACTATCGCTGGTTCATCCATTGCATGGTATTTGCTTTACCAACCCGACTTTGGTTTTATCTATGAACTTACAGGCTTTGCACTACCTTGGAGCAGTACACCGTGGGCTGCACTTGTTTATGTTGTTATGTTTACCCTCTGGCAAAGTGTTGGTTATGGTGTGCTAGTCGTATCTGCTGCGCTAAAAGGTGTACCAGAGAGTGCTAAAGAAGCTGCCAGAATAGATGGCGCAACCGAGAACCAGATTAGACATTTTATTGTTAGTCCTTTGTTGCGACCCACACTTGCTTTTTTATCTATCATTGGCGGCATACTCAGCATTCAGTCTTATACTGCGGTGTTCTTACTTACTAAGGGTGGTCCATTTGGTAGCAGCAGTGTTATCGGCTATTACTTGTACGAAACATCCTTTAAATTTTTCCAACTTGGCTATGGTGCCACTATTACGATATTGATACTGATTATTACGCTCATAGTGGCTGCATTGCAGGCTCGAGTGCTTGGTTTAGGTATGGCGAGAGGGCAAGACTTCTCGTGATTATTTTTTATCGCATCATCACAGCATTATTTTGCTTTTTTGTAGCACTACCCATCTTATGGCTCTGCTACGCAGCATTTATGCCTCAAGACGCTATTTTGTATCTAGATATGACAGATATTGGGTTTAGCTTGAATAATTTTGTTGAAGCACACAAATCTGGTATTTGGCGAGCCTTGGGTATATCACTTTTCGTTAGTAGCGTGACTGTAGCAGGGCAGCTTATTTTTGGCCTCATGGCTGCCTATGCCATTCGCCAGGGTTTACCTGTGCTTTGGCCTATTTTATTGGCACTGGCTTTACCTAGTGAATTGCTCATGGTGCCTCTTTATCGTGAGTTTCAGATTTTAAAGATGCTAGATACGTTGCAAGTCATGATTATTCCCTTTTTAGCAAGCCCACTCATTATTTTCTTGCTACTACAAGCTATCAGGCGCATTCCACAATCTATTTTGGATAGTGCCCGCTTAGATGGTGCTAGCGAAATACGCATTTTATGGCAAGTAGTTGCACCATTGCTGAGACCTGAGATGTTGGCTGCAGGTATTTTGGCCTTCGCTGCACACTGGAACTTAGTACTCTTTCCAAAAGTGATGGTTAGTAACGAAAATTTTAGGACAGTGCAAATATTTTTAAATGATTTGGTTGCGAACCGTCCGCTTGACTGGGGTGTGCTAGCAGCAGCATCTTTAATTGCTACATTGCCACTGGTGGTGCTTTATCTTGTTTTTGAAAAACGAATCATTACGGTATTTGAAACTAGCTTTAAAGGCTAATACCAATTCCGTTTATATCCGTAGTTTTGTCTGATGTCATTTTTATAGAGATATCTAGGTAGCTTAGGGAATATGGTTGGGCAAATGATAGCCCTAGCTCATTTGTTTACTACTAGCGTTGACCACGTAATGTTCACCTCTGCTAAACGGATTTGTTCTTACTCGCCTCCGCTCGCCGATTTGTCTGAGGTTCAACAAATCGTGGAAGAGCTTAACATATATTTTCAGACACGGTACAAGGTAAGAAAGCAAAGCAAAAGACCGTGTTAAGAAGAAGGGAACCACGGTCTTTCAGAGAAGAGTGAATGGGGTCTGACCAAATAGACCCTGATCCTTTGTGTCTTAGAATAGTCCTATGTAGTAGGTGTCAATACGCTAAGATGAGTAAAGATTAACACTTCTTAATAATAATGTAAATACCTTAGGTGGGTATCTGAATAATTATTGGTATTTTTGAGACTAAAAGTGGGATTATTCACAGTGTTGGAAGTTGGTGATTTTAGCAATTCCTTGTAATGTTGACCCTTCCGTAGCTTGTTTCCTACTTACATCCGTTCGTTAATTTGTCTGGCGTTCAACGAATCACTGAAGTACTTTTTGATGGGGAAATGTAAACTTATACTAAACTGAAAGATAAATGTCATAGTCATGTTGTCGCTTGTATCTTCAAAAGAACTGAAAGATGAGCACTTTCCAACCTATGCTTATTTTTGGCATTACGACATTCTTGATTCATTTCGGTATTAAGACAATATGGCAGGCAAATATAGCTCCTAAGCAAATTGTTTAGAAAAAGTAAACAAGATCGCCAAATCTTTTGCAGAAATAAAAGAATTCCCACCACTAATCGTTTCTTATGAAATAGAAACATTGATATTTAGCGATGGGAATCACAGGTTTTAGGCCTTGAGTAGTTTAGGTTTAGAAAGCTTTTGGAGTATTCAATGCTATACAGATTTAGAGAATTACATAGCATATGAAGTAATTACTGTTGTTATTTGAATAGCTTATTCATCATCTAGGATAGTTTTAGTCAGTACCCAAAGACTTGTTAGACCTTCACTACCATCCATTACGATTGCGCTGTAGACTCCACCGCGCTGTAATTGGAGTTCAGCATATTCACTAACTTGGTCTTCACCACTAAAACTGCCTAAATCAACTGCAATAGGATTTACTGCAACATTACCAATACTTAAAGGAGCAACACCCAAAATAACATCAATAGATGCATCTGCAGTTTTTAGGTCAATAGTTTCACTGCTACTCAAGTTATATAGTGTTAAAAGTGTTTTTGCACGATTGCTACTGGTTGGATCTTCAATAAGACTGATGTTAAGAACACCATCTTCGGCTATAACTTCCATTGCTTCTAGTGCCTCTTCTTCAGTATCTGAATCAGATGCTTCTGCTTCTTCTGTCTTTTCGCTATTAACTGCCTTTAACTCACTAAGAACAACAGTATAAAAGCGTCCAGCTAGAATCTCAGCAGTAGTGCTACTTTCACCTGTTACAATTTTATGTTCACCTTGCAGAACAACATAGTAGTCACTAGCTTCGCCAAAGGCAAGCTCTGCATAATCTCTGTCTGCGATCTTAACGCTTAGTGCTTCATCATCTTGCACAGCATTAAAAGCATTTACAACACGTACAAATGCAGCGTCAGCAGGTGGTGGGTCAGGATAAAGCCCCTCGTCTTGAGCAAAGCTGAACATACTTAGTGCTAAAAGACTGATTAGAATGCTTGTTTTTAAAAAGGATTGTTTTATAGTTTGAATTTTTCCCATAAAGCTATGGTGGCATATTTTTATGAGGACATGACTAAAAGCCCTATAGAAAGATGTCTTTTTGAACACTTAGGTCAGTAAATTTATCGGCAAAGCGAATAAGCTGCGTATGACTAGTTTCTCTAAATGATAATATTTCGACCCGACAACCTTTTTCTTGGGCAACTTCTAAAATAGGTACAAAGTCACCATCGCCACTGGCTAAAACAATCACATCTAAGTGTTCCCAGTGCCGCACGATATCAGCAGCAATGCCCATGTCCCAATCGCCTTCAAGCAGTTCATTGCCACTATCATCTTTAAAAACTTCAACCTGACGGCATTTCACACGATAGCCTATGTCTCGTAGTTTGGTCATAAAGCCATGTGCACTACCATCTCGATCTACTGTGTAGGCAATTGCTTGTTGCAAACGTCTGCCACAAACTGCTAACTCTAAGAGCTTTTGGTAGCTAATCGTTTTTGCATAATTATCTTTTGCGCTGTAGTAGAGGTTTTGAGTATCTACAAAAAGACCAATACGTTGTTCAGGCCATTCGCCTTGTAAGAGTTTTAGTTCTGAAGTTGTGATGACTGCCATGGATTAGTTATACCAGAAGTAGCAGAGAAGCACTACAGCTTAGCAACGTAAAGCACAATGATGTTTTCAAGTTATGATTGATGCTTAGGAATAGCAATCGTATACCTTGAACAGTTTAAGCTGCGACCCCAAAGCGACAAATTTTTTATCCCATATTCTTATCCCACCACTTTTTTAAAGGAGGGGTAGGGGGGATTTCGTTTTGAGATTTTAATAGCTACAGAGAACGGGTTTTAGTATACTCTTGACAAATCCACCCACTCACTACATTCGTCGAGTCATAGGATGCGTCCTAAAATTAAATCATAATGTGATAAGCTTTAAAGTGTTGCTATAGACCAGTTCCAAAGAGGATGTCAAGAAATACCATTTAAATTTGCTTGAGCTAAACTGCGGACTTAATTTGGGACAGGTCCATAAGTTTATGCTTCACTTAAGTTTTTTCATTCAGAAGAATGCAAGGCTTCCAAAGCAGCAATAGCACCTTCATGGCCTTGTTGCGCTGCTAATTCATACAACTGTACAGCTTCAGCTAAATCTTTTTCTACACCTTCACCATTAGCATAAAGGTAACCCAAAGAATATTGAGAGTAAGCATTTCCATCTCCTACGGCTAAACGATACCAATATATAGCCTTTTGTAAATCTACATCAACACCTTGTCCAAAATAATAAGCATCACCTAGATAATCTTGCGCTTCGGAAATATCTTGTTCAGCCGCCAATCGAAATAAACGTACGGCTTCCCCAAAGTTTTGTGGAGTACCATTACCGTAGTAATACAAAGTAGCAAGATTAAATTGAGCAATATCTACACCTTTTTCAGCCGCAAGGCGCATCCAAGCTGCCGCTTTATAATAAGATTGTTCTACATACTCTCCCCGAAGGTACATAACCCCCAGCGCAGATTCAGCTTTTGAATTCCCCTGTTCTGCTGCCTTGCTGTAGAATTCAAATGCTCTTTCAAAGTTTTGTTCAACACCACTCAATCCAAGATGATATAATCTGCCAAGGTCAAAGATCGCCTCGGCATAGTCTTGTTCCGCAGCCATATTAAGAAACTCACGGGTTTTTGCATCATCCTTTTCTACAGCTAAACCTTCTCGGTACACCAAGCCTAACTTGTACTGGGCTCGCGCGTAACCTTGTTCAGCCGCAGCTGAAAACAAGCGCAAAGATTCGTCATAGTCCAGCTCAATTCCTCTACCTCGGTAGTAACTGACTGCAAGCTCAGTTTGCGAAGGCGCAATTCCATGCGCTGCTGCCAACTGATAATATTCATTAGCTTTTTCTATATCGCTTTCTACACCTAAGCCGTATTGATACTGAAGCGCCATAGTATGATTTGCAATTGCATAGTCTTGTACACTTGCCTTTTCAAAAAGTATTAGCGATTCTTCGTAGCGCCTTTCTGCAAATAGGATTCGTGCATTCAAGTACTGGGCTCGAGCCAACCTCGGATTCTCTTCTAAAAAAACACTACATGCAGCAGTTGCCTCTTCAATTTGAATATTCTGCAAGGCAACACCCCCAGTACCTTCAGGATTATCAGGATCATATTCATAACTCGCAAGCTTATTACAAAGTTGTTCAGCAGAAACATCTTGCGCTTGAACTGCAAACACTAGTAGTATTATCGAAATAATACCCAATACTTTTAATACCTGCCTATCAAACATCTTCACCTCTCCAAAAGTGAACTCTATTAACCACTATAGATTTTCCCCAGTATTAAAAATAGCATTAGTTTTAAAAGGTCGATGTCGTCCGCAAAACCTCTATTTAAAATCCCTGTACTTTTAAATCACCCTGTTTTCAATCAATAGCAAGAGCCCCAA
>CALHRJ010000218.1 GCA_938038395.1 uncultured Deinococcales bacterium
TTGTGTTTTGCTAGTAGTTTCTTGAGTTTTGGTTTGATTGCTGAAAAGTTCCTAGTTTGAATTTCGATAAGTAAATCATCTTCAACAACATCTATGAAGTAACCATCTAACTTAACTTCAAATTGAGCCTTAGGAGAAGCGCAATAGTGTTTGAGCGCAGCATGTAGTTCAGTCTCGTTAAGTTGACCGATACCATTGGATTTGCCATCGGTGGGTACACTGCTTGATGATGCTTTTGCTGTTTTAGGTTTCTTTTTGACTACAGTACTTGTTTTCTTAACAGCTTTTTTCTTGCTTATGGTCCTTGTGTTTTTAACAGCTTTCTTGATTGTACTACCTTTGGCTTTAGAGGTAGTTTTTCTACTTGTTTTTGTGCTGGGCTTTGCAGCCACTTTTTTAGATTTGGATACGCTTTTTTTCTTAACCACTATGATTTAGTATACGTCAGATTTTGGTACCTGTTTGGAAGTTGGAGATTAGATGCTAGCAGCCTTGAGTTTTTGTTGTCGTCTGGAAAACAAAAGACTTTCAACAGTGAAAAATATAAGGGCAATCCAAATGATGCTAAAGGCAATCAAACCATCTTGATCAAAAGGTTCGTTGAATACAAAACGACCACAAAGAAATTGCAGGGTCGGATTGAGGTACATTAACATGCCTAAAATACCTAAAGGCATTCGCTTTGCAGCAGCAGCAAAACTGATTAAAGGAATAGCTGTGTATAAACCAGCAGAAATAAATAGTGCCATGCTAGCCAGACCAGTTTGTGCAAAGTGATTACTCTGCTGCATAGTTAAGTAAGTCAAAATTGAAAGAGCAGGTATCAACATTAAAAAGCTTTCAATCGTCATACCTTCAATAGCATCTAAGGGTGCCTGTTTGCGGATAAGACCATAAAAGCCAAAGGTTATGGCTAAGGTCAACGCAATCACAGGCAGGTTACCGTAACTTATTGTGCGGTAGGCAACACCAACACAACAAAGTGCAATCGCAAGCCATTGAAAGCTGCGTAAGCGTTCTTTTAAGATTACAAACCCTAAAAATACGTTGATTAATGGTGTTATGAAATATCCAAGGCTTGATTCTAGAATGTAACCATTTGCTACAGCAAAAATATAGGTAAACCAGTTAAGAACAAGTAAAGCACTAGAGATTAGATAAACCCGCAATACTTTAATGTCTTTTAGCTTTTTAACAAGCTTAAAAGAGCGTTGGGCAACTAGGATTAATGCAGCAAAAACAAATGACCATAGGATTCTATTCGCCAGAACCTCGGTAGTGGTGAAATCTCTAAATAATTTCCAATAGAGTGGGCTTAATCCCCAAAAGAGATAGGTAGCCAATGCAAAGAGTAAACCATTACGCTGAGACATAATTAATTCAGTGATGAACAATTGATTCTTTCACTGATTGAAATCATTGCCTAGGGCAGATATGCAATAGAAAGGGCGATAGTTAACTATCGCCGTTCTATTGTTTTTGACCTAACTACTGTATTGTGTAGCACAAGTTCTTTAACATCCTTTACTTTGTGCTTTACAAACTCTGAATGCCAAACATCTGACGTTTAAGGTATAAGAAAACCATCAATTTATTTGTGTTACAAAGTACTAAATTGGTTTTTAGAAATCAATTGATAAGTTACCGTTGTCAATTCCTAAGAAAAAGTTTCGAGGCACGACATTTAGTCCTAAAGGTTGATTTGCATTTATAATCGAATCATTTTTGCAACTAACTTTTGGATATCTTTGTGCCGAACAAATACCTTCGCCACGGGTATATTTTAGTAATCTAAAATTAACTTCAACTGTTTGATTATTGGTGTCAAATCCAAAAATATTGTAATCTAATTCAGGTGTATCAGTATTTACAACTGGTTGTATGAAATCTGCAACGATTTGAGGTTTGCCTCCATGTTTAAGGTCCGATGCTGGAACATCTAGAAATCCTGATGATGGTACTTCTACATATTTTCTATATTCAACAAGGACCCAAGTTTTGGTATCATTTTTTGGGTCGGGATCAAGTGTTACGTCGTTCAAAGTTTTTTCTATAAAGATGTCTCTGGGTAATATATAATATACAAAGAAAAGGTGTTCAGTTTCTCCAATAGCAGGTGGAACAAAACCAGCTACGATAGCGTCAGTTCCAATTTCCCATCTATTTGAGTCAGTAACATAATTTTTCTTTAAATCACCTGAACCCATTTTAAGTGTGGTTCCGACTGGGTAGAGATAGGCGGCTTCAAGAATTCTTGAACTTATTATTTGCTGAGCTAGCTGCAGTTCTGTCACAATTTGTGAGTGAGAGCCAATTTTTTCAGCCCCTTTACTCGTTGAAATTAAAAATTGGAACATCACGGCTAATAGGACACCTGCAATACTAAGTGCAATGAGTAACTCGACAAGTGAAAAGCCATTTACTCTTGAATTGTTTTTCGTTCCTGATGGTTTTGTTTGGTGTTTCGTTGAGCTTTTTTTATGGGAGCTGGCAAACACTGTTATCCTCCGAAAAACATGTCGTATCAGGTTTACTAATATCAAAACTTAAATTATTGAAGCTGGCAGGCTCACTAGGATTAACAAGAACACTAAATCGTTTAACTACAATACTTCTTGCTAAATCGTGATCATAACTTAGGTTTAAACAATCCTCTTGGGTATCTTGAAAAACTATACCTAAAGCACCACGTGACCTTAGATTTCGATCCATTGCTTCTAAACGCAGTGTGTTTTGATAAGCTACTAGTAAGTCATATTGTTCATCGTTGAGGATATCAGTAACAATACAATTTCGATCATATAAGTCGCGTGATTGCACGTTTCTTGCCCATATTTGTTGGTTATCTATGACGACTTGACCTGATTCACCTTCCCGATAGGCAAATTTGCGCCATTGGTTATTGACTATTTCAATAATTGCTTGTGTGTCACTGTTCGTTTGAATCGCTTCACTGCTGTCATTCATACTTTTGAAAAGCCTGAGCAGTCCTGAAATGCTGGCAACACATACAACAGTAATGATTCCAACGCCAATGATGACTTCTAATAGGGTTAAACCTTTGTTGTTAGATTTGTTTTTCATTTTTTGACAATCAACTTTCCAGTACGACCGATGATTTTTATGTGTCGCTCTCGATTCCCTTTTCTTAGTCTGATTTGCCAGCCTTGATTATCAGGCGGAACATCTACTTCGCCGTATGGATGGTTATATGTGATTGAGGTGGCAGTAGTTACATAAGAACCTGTTTTTAAAAAGTCCATATTTGCGTTGTTACGAATTGTGTAGGTTTGTTCTTGAAATGGACTTTCTTGCGTTAGGGTATAGCTGTCAGGTCGTAAAGTAACGGTCACAGAGGTACTGTGTCTGATTGCAGACGTTCGTGCTTTGGTTAGGTCTGATGTTAGTTGTGTTGTTGCTTCAGCCAACTGAGATTGCATTACGAGATTTCTAATACTTAAACTTATTAGAGGAAGAACGATAGCAATAATTGCGATTGTGACCAACAATTCGATTAATGAGAAGCCATAAGATTTATGGTTACGACTAAATATTCTTTTCATTAGTTTAACCGCCAGACTGCTCGATTGTTTACACCGTTGAATTTATACTGTTTGTCCCATTCTTCTTGAGTTGGGAAAAATGGTGGTGCAAAGCCGTTACTCAATCGACAATCAAATTCCCAAGATCTGCCATATCCATATATTCTTGTACCTGTTGTAGAATTGAATTGACCAATACCTTGGTTTGTGTGTTCAACTACGCCACCAAAGAAAATAAGTTTTGGATCAGAACCACGGTTATAGCTAGTAGGATCTACAGATCCAGTACCTTTACCTTCTAAAGAAGCCATAAGGACACCATCTATAATTAAGTTCTTATTGTATGGTCCATCAAACATGATATTGCCACCTGGCGTAAAAACACCCATGATGTTTTTGACATCGTCTTCACAAAAAGGTTGTGTTGCATAAGTGATGTTATCTTTTAAAACGATATTCCCTGAACCAGTAATTGTCAGCATGAAATCTTCGGCTAAATCTGGTAAGTCTGTTCCATCACCTTTTAAACCATCAATTGAGCGACCTGTCGTAACATTTGTGTTACATGGTTCATCATAGTTTTGTCTATTTTCGCAGCCAATATCTCCATCTACAAAAATTAGTCCGTTGAAATTACCTAATAGTTCAGCTTCTTTGGCGAATAGGTTAGCCAGAATACTTCCAATCGTACCTAAAGCAGAAGGATCAGATGATGTTGTATTTGGGTCAGTATAGTGTTTTACTTTCCAGCTAGGTCCACTATTATAAAACTCCGCAATAGTTCCATTACTGTGTGTGATTTTGATATTTTGATCTTCACCATCAGGGCTTGAAAGCGTAATACTGTTCACATCTCCTTTGACATATATCCCGCCGAAAAATTCGTCTGTGCTGTTAGGTTGATCTACGCCATCGCCTTTTGTATAGAAAATACCTGTCGCCTCACCAGTACAGGTTGCGGAGGTAGTACTAAGTCCTAGTGCTTCGCACACTTTTGCTTCGGTATCTGCATCAGGTGTTGCAAGCACCTTATTTAATTGAATGTGATTATTGTCAGGTAAAGCAATGCGTTGGGCATTGAATTCACTTCCCCCTAGGAACATGATTTCATCATTGACTAAGGTGGCATTACGATTCCATGTAATACTAGGGTCTGCTGATGAAAATTTCCCAGAAAATCTTGGACCACCTGTGCGCGATGTTGCGTGAAAGAATGTACCGTTATTGATATGTACTCGTCCACTGATAAACATATCGTCTGTAAAGTGTAGTGGGCTGCCACTTGGGGTTGTCCTAGTGTCTGCAAAATAACCATATTGAGCAAAGCTTGGTTTTGATATTTCAATATACATTTCTTGTGAGCTTTGACCGATTTGTAATTTTCTGGTGGCTATAATATTGCCATCTAAATCTTCAAGAATTCCTTTTGCAACAACATTGCCCAGTCCAAATACAAATCGGAATGATGCTTCGTCTCGAAGCAGATTTACTGATTTGGGTGTCAGATTGTAGTCGATTTCATACTTAACGACGCCTTCGCTACCAGCTTGTAGAACTGTTGAAGCATCTTGAGTATTTCCAAAGAGTTCATTCCAGTAGTCACTTTGAGATGCCTCAATGTCTATAGAGCGCATATCAGTTGTAGTTATGTAATTACTAAGAACACTCATTCTGCCCATGCCATCTAAATTTCCTGTGCCAAGATCTTTTGCGCTACATAATTCATATCCATTATTGAGTTCTGGAACTGTCCATTGGGCAGGTGCCTTAGTTGGTTTTTTGGCTCGAGCTGCACAAAAGTCTGTCGCATGATCCATTAGTTCATTTGTAGTCATGGTGATTGGGTATTTGGCCATATTCACGACTTTTTCGAATTCGCCAAGTTTAAGTTTTGCAACTGAAAGACCAGATTCTGCCGCATATTGTGCTCGTAATACCATCATTTGATCTGTAGTCGTACGTTTTGCTGTAATTGCCATTGTCGCAGTAATGCCGACAACAGAAGCAAGTACTAGAGCCGTAAACAAGACTATTGATATAAGACCGAGACCTTGTTGATTTCTAAAATTACTCTTTTGTCTCAGTTGTCTACTTAGTTCTTGCTTTTTATAGTTTGTAGTATAGTGCTGTGTTATTTTCATGCGTTCTCCCGTAATTTGCTAAAAAGGCAATACTCGTGCTTCTAGTTTAATGAAGCTGTAAATTGTTCTGATACCCCCAAGTGGGGGTATATTTCCTTTATGAACAATAACTAAATATCGGGACTCTGTTTATTAGAATTGATGTGACATATATGCAAATAAGTTCATTTTCTAGCTACTATGATGGGGTATGTCTGATTCAATTAGTAAAACAATTAAAGAATATGCAAGTGAATATCAAGCGCAGCATCTTAAAGAGCTTCTAGACTTTTTGAGGATTCCATCTGTTAGTACGGATTCTGAACATGTAAAAGATATTCGAATTGCAGCGCAGTGGCTTGAAACAGAATTAAAGCAACTAACGTTTGAAGTTGAAGTCATTGAAACTGCAAAACATCCAATAGTTTATGCAGAAAAAATCGTAGATGATTCTTTAGCTACGGTTTTAGTTTATGGTCACTATGATGTACAACCTGTGGATCCAATCGAGTTATGGGATTCCGATCCGTTTGATCCAATTGTGCGGGATGGTTTGATAATTGCTCGAGGTGCAACAGATGATAAGGGCCAAGTCTATGCACATATTAAAGGTGCTGAAGTACTGTTAAATACAGATGGCCAACTGCCTGTGAACCTAAAATTCCTAATTGAAGGTGAAGAGGAAATTGGGAGCCCAAACCTTGATAGCTTTATAACTGACAACAAAGAAAAGTTAGCTGCTGACGTTGTGCTTATATCTGATAATGCTATGGTTGCGCCAAACACGCCAACGATTACCTATGGTCTTAAAGGGCTAAGTTACATAGAAGTACATGTTAAAGCAGCTAGTCACGATTTGCATTCTGGTGCCTTTGGTGGAGGTGTGCCGAACCCAATTAATGGTTTGGCGAAAATGATTGCAAGTTTGCATGATGAGCAGGGTAGGGTCGCTGTTCCAGGGTTTTATGATGCAGTTATAGATGTTCAACCAGAAGAACGAGAAGCCTATAAGAGAGTACCTTTTAGTGAAACAGAATTTGCCGAAGAACTGTCTTTAAGTGCAACACCTGGTGAGGCTAACTATAGTCTTTTAGAAAGGCTTTGGGCACGCCCTACTTTAGATTGTAATGGCATTGCTGGTGGCTTTCAGGGTGAGGGTGCGAAAACAGTTATTGCTAGCGAAGCTATGGCAAAGATTTCTTGTCGTTTAGTACCAAACCAAGATCATGAAGAAATTACTCGAATGCTAGGTGATTTCTTAAAAGAAAATGCTCCAGAAGGCCTATCTGTCGAGGTCATTGACCTACATGGTGGCAAACCAGCTCTGACACCTATGGATTCAAAAGAAGTGCAAGCCGCCGCAAAAGCGCTTTCTGAAGTATTTGGTCAAGAAACAATTTTTGCCCGTACAGGCGGTACCATTCCAGTTGTTTCGACCTTTCAAACTGAACTTAAGGCTGGTGTAATTTTAGTAGGACTTGGTTTGGAAGATGATCGGGCACATTCACCTAATGAAAAGTTCGATTTAGTGAATTATTATCGCGGCATTGAATCTAGTGCTGCCGTATTAAAAGCATTAGCGGATATCAAATAATGGTGATAAAGGTACGTAAGGCAACTCAAGAGGACGCTTCCATAATTCTACGATTTATTACAGAGTTAGCAATTTATGAAAAAGCAGAACATGAAGTTAAAACGAATGAAGAGATGATTCTTAAAACAATCTTTTCTAAAGGAGCTGTAGCAAAGGCTTTAATATGTGAAGAAGGTGACATAGCCATTGGATTTGCTGTTTATTTTTATAGTTATTCAACTTGGTTGGGGAAGAAGGGGCTTTACTTAGAAGACCTTTATGTTTCACCTGAATATCGCGGTCATGGCGCTGGCAGAGTGTTGTTTAAACATTTGGCACAGCTTGCCATAGAGAATGACTGCCCTCGTTTTGAGTGGCGAGTACTTGATTGGAATGAACCCGCCATACAGTTTTACGAAAAGATGGGTGCAGAAGCGCAAAAAGAATGGATTGGCTATAGATTGTCAGATGAAGGTTTAACTCAATTAGCCAGTGAAACTTAACTAGAAATTTAGCTTGACTTTGCTGTTTGACGTTGAAGATAAAGCAATAATTATTGTGAGATGTAAAAAAGGAGTAGAGTGTAGCTATGAATTGGTTAATTAGTGCACTGTTTACGATTTGTGCTTTGGCATCCGCAGATATACTGATAAAACTTACGGCTGGCAAAGTTTCTAATAGTTTGGCTTTACTCTTTTATGGTAGTTGTACTTTTCTAGCTGGCTTGGGTTGGGTCGTGGCTGATTTGCTTCGAAAAGAAAAGTTCTTTGCTCAACCCTTAGGTATTGTTACAGCAATTGGTGTAGGGATAGCATTTGCATCGGTTACCTTTGGACTATATATGACCTATGCAAAAGCCCCAATTTCGATTGCATCGCCAACGATTCGAATTGGCGCAATTGTATTAGTGAGTTTGGTAGGGGTTTTCTTCTTGAAGGAAAAAGCTTCCTTACTATACCTAGTGGGTATAATCTTAGCTATTTCAGGCATTGCTCTTATGGTGTTTGACTCTTTAAAAGTTAGTTAAGACTGACACTTAGAGACAGGTAACTGTAAGTAAGGTGTTAGATTTCTTGAATACTAGTTAAGAACCTGAAGGCGAATCACTGCTGTAGAATGTGTTTTCTAGTAAAGGGGTCATAGGTTCTTCGGCAACCGCTTCGTCAGGCTCGAGCTCCTTACTAACCTCTGTCAAATCTTCAATACTCATATCATCAGTCGCTTCTTCAAGTCGAGCCGAAGTATTGAGAATGGCCTCTTCTATTTTAGTATCCGTAGCAGAAGTGCTGTTTAGAAGCGAAAAGATATCTAGTTGATTCTCAGTTTTGCTTGAAACCTTAACAAGCTTTCGTTTCATGATGATTTCATAGCCTGTATTCTTATGGGCTTTTACGCCTACGGGATGTCCTGAGCCACCAACCATTTGTTCATAGTCGACAACTTTTTGCATTGTGGAAGCAAGTTCCCAACCTTCTTGTCCTAATAGGTTTAGAAATTCGCTGACTTCAATCGAGCTTGAACCTTTGCCGTTGTTAACTCTGTATTCTGTAAAGCTCAAAAAGCAGTGAAAAGATTTGTACTCCCACTTTGCTTCCCACATATATTCATTTTGGTTTTCTTGCTCATTCTGACTCATCATAGCTAAATCTAGCAAAGCTGATGAGCTAGAAGGAAAGAAGAATGAAAAACACCATTAACTTTGATTTAATGGTGTTTTAACAGCTCGTTTGAAATTTTTGACGATTGTATGCAAACGTAAGAATAATTGTATGAACTAGCAATGCTCGAGGATTTTTAAGTTGGAATCATTTAGCAATACTTTTATTTTTTTTGAGTATGGTTTATGTTTAGATTTGTAAAAATAAGGTATGTTTAAAGTCCAATCATTGGATCATCAAGAGGCATTTCATAGGGGAAACTTCCACGTAAGCCACCTAAGCTTAGAGTTTCTGTTGTAAACATTTTTTGCCAAGCAGGATTGTCTGTATCTGCAAAAGATGAGGTCGGACCCACTTGTGTTTTATGGGCTTTGATTGCACGCATTTTTTGCTCGATAATGTCACTTACATCAACACGTACGGCCATAGAATCTTCACTGACCGCATAAAGATTAGCATCCAGATTTGCCAAAGGGGATGAGGGGCGCATGTCTTGAATCATTTTCATACGAGCTACAGGGAAGGTGTTGTAGTAAAGGCGTGTTGGCGCAGGCTGTACCGATGCACCACAGGACCAGAAAGCTGCTGTGGCAGCACGGTGAATGCGAATATGATCTATGTGACCATAGGCACCATGTGGATCAAAGGTGATGATTACATGTGGTTTGATTTCGGCAATATGTTTAAGAAGTTCAGTTTCAATATCAAATTCATCAACATTCATAAGTGCTTTGGGGTTGTGAGTTTGGGTACGCTCTTGTCTACCTGAATCGTGATAATCCAAAAAGATTGGTTCTTCCATACCCATGATTGCACAGGCATCTTTAAGTTCTTGTTCGCGGACTTCACCAACGTTGCTATCTTGCGGAATACTTGGGTCTGTGATTTTCCCACTTTCACCACGGGTTGCACAAATTAAATGTACTTTGTGACCTGCTGCACTACATTTTGAATAGATACCGCCAGTACCAAAAACTTCGTCGTCAGGGTGTGCGTAAATAGCTAGGATTGTTGCCATAAGCTGTATTATGCCTGAAGTCACGGACTAATATTGATAGATAGACTACGAATATTTGTGGTGTGAAATTAATACCGTAGTCTATGTAAGCTTGAATCAAAGTACTATGGACCTGTCCCAAAATAAGTCCGTAGTTTGCAAGAAACAGATTTAAATTCAATTTCTTAGTATTCACTTTGGGACTGGTCTTTAACAAAACTGTAAAGCTTATCGCATTATGGTTTTATTTTAGGACGAGTCCATGTGACCTGTTTTTACTTTTCAATTATTCTGGTACTGAAGCTGCAATATAGGTACCTTCACCAGGTGAGCTGTGAATATTCAAAGTGCCACCGCGTTGTTGGATGCGTTCGAGCATTTGTTTTAGTCCCAAACCACCTGCACTTGAAACACGACTACTAATTTCATTAATATTAAAACCACGACCGTTATCTTTGATTTCGATTTGTGCATGACCAAGATTATCTGTTGAGACCTCTACACTTACCATAGTTGCTTTTGAGTGCTTCGCAACATTGTTCATTGACTCCTGAAAGATACGAAAAAGAACAGCTTCTGATTCGGTTGTGAGTTGTGGGATTTTGTCTATAGTTAGGTCGATTTGGACATCATTCTGTTGACCAAAATCAACACTATAGCGTCTGATAGTTTCACTAAAGCCGTATTGGTCTAAGTCCACAGGGCGTAGTGCAAAGATACTGCGGCGAACTTCTTTGATTGTTTCTCTGATTGTGTACTTAACTTGTTTAAGCTCATTTTGGGTTTTTTCTTTTTGCTCAGGTTGGTCCATTAAGCGAGAGACTAGGTCAAGTTTTAGAGCGCTAAAAGCAAGGGTTTGAGCGATACCATCGTGAATCTCCCTAGCAATACGTGCACGTTCTTCGGAAATAGCGAGTTCTTCGGATTCAAGGTAAGCTCTGGCGTTCCTAATAGCAAAACTGACTTGTCCTGCAAGTAGGTTAAAGAAAGCTAAATCAGTCTTTTTAAAATGACTAACTTCTTGATGGGCAAGTACAACTACCCCCAGCAGTTTTTTATCTCGCACGAGTGGCAAGCAAAGCGCACTTTGTGCTTTTGCTAGTAGGGTTGTTCGGTCGTCTTGGCTAAGAAAGCTTTCAACAATGGGTTCGATATTTTCAGCAGTTTTACCAACAATGGTTTCACCCATACGAATGGAAGGCAACGGACCGTAATTCGATGTTTCGATACCAACAGCAGTGCGTAAGTTAAGTAAGTGAGCATCATCGCTAAGATAGATTCCACCAATACTAGCTTCGGCTCGGCTCATCATATGTTCTAAAACCGTTTCTAATAAGTGGTCAAGGTTGCCCTCTGCACGTATACTTCTATCTACCTGAAATAGGGTAAGTAAGTCTCTGGCACGGCGGCGAGCTGCTTCAGTTACCGCTGAGAGTTCAGAGGATAAAATGAAAAAGCTTTCACGCTGGTCTGGTGTTGGTTCATGTTCAAAATAACTATGAACGCTGCCACGCAAATTGCCTCCCCAGATAACGGGTGAACTTAATACCTGTAACTGTTTACCGTCGTTTATGTGGTAGAGCGGAATATCATCAATGAGAGACATGCCGTTGTCATCTGAATGGTTAAAGGCCGTATCGTAAGTTAGATTTCTATGATTGGCATCTTCCCGCATAGAATCTGACAAGCCGTGACCACGCATAACACCAAGGCTAGGCTCACCTATAAATACTGCAGTACCTTCAGCGTTGGTGACTCGGTTGATGCTTCTACTGGCGGTAGTCAGAACTGTTTCAAGATCATCCGCTGTTGCAAATTGTTCGGTTACTTCTTGAATTGTGCCAAGCAAGGCATGACTGGCTTGTAAATCTGTATACAGCGAACGTAATTTTGTTTGGGCAATTTCGTATTCTTTGAGCTGCGAAGCAATCCATGAAAGTGTTAAATAGGTGACGATTGGACCTAAAATTCCATAGAACAAAATGCCGCTCCATTGTCGCCAACCTGCGATACCACCATCACCATGAACAACATTAAACTGGAAGATTAATACAACGCCGATGATAGTTATGGGTAGCCAAAAGCGTGCTCTGATAACTTGCCTGTATAAATCGCCTGTATTTTGATTGGCAATAATATTTGCATCAGCCTGTTCTTTAATACTCCGATGCCCTGGGCTCTTATTTGATTCATCATCAATATCGTTGTTGAAGGTGTTTGTATGAGGCGTTGCGTTTGGCAAAGGCGTCAATTCTGGACGCTCAGCTTGAATGCTGCTTGATTCAGCGTTGCTACTTGATAGCAATGTAGTTGCATTATTTGGACCAGTATCTGAAATTACACTAGTAGGTGCAGCTTGACCAGTCTCTGCATTTGACTTGTTACCTGTTGATTGGCTCATATTGATACCTTCATAGAAGTCCGTTACTTTTTAGGTCTAAACTCACTCATGATAAAAGGTTGAGCAACAACGACAATGCCAAACATAAGTGCCATCTGAACCCAGATTCTGTTGGTAACTTTCCAACCCAGATAGGCTTCAACAAGGGCCAGTGCTAAGGTAAATAAGATGCTAATGACAAGTACCTTGAGGAAGATACGCAGGATTTTCCCTGGTGTTATTTTACGTGCTTCTATTTCAGCTTGTTTTTGCTTTTTTGCCGTTTTGCGTGCTTTTGACATGTCACTATTGTGACCTTTTAGTTTAGATTCCGCAAGTTTTGTCTGGCGCAGGGTATTAAGCCTTTTTCGCTGTTTGTTTGTCCAAATAGGTTTTGAGTGATTGCAGTGCTTCAATATCTTGAGATTCAAAACTTATGGTGGCATTGTTGATGCTAATTACAGCAGTGTGACTGTTGTTTTTAAGTGCATTTAGATAGCTTCGTTGTGAGGCTGAAGGCGTCACTTGCTTTTTAGCAGTTGCTTGACTTAATTCATTTGATATGACTCTTGTATATCTATGTGTAGACAATTCGAAAGAACGTGGTTTTTTGAAAGCTTGGCGCAGCTCGAGCCTGCCCGCATACGTTCCAGAATCATCCTTAGCTTCTACCACTCTCAAAGATACCCCCTGAAAACAAATCACCACACACAAACCTGCCAACAACAATCCAATAAAAATAGTAAAAACCATACTGTAATTAAGCGAAAACTTTTCTAAGTTACCAAGTGTAGTAACATCTGCAGCCAAAAAAGCCTGAAACACCGACCATAAAAATACGATACAGCCAAGTCCTGAGAGACCCCAAAAAGCTTTAGCTCTATAACTTGGAGACACAAAATGTAAGGTTTTTCGCCAAGGCTGGTTGCTCATGCGACCAAGTTGGATGGATTTGTCTGCTTGAAAATCACTTTCTTTAGTAGATGAAACAATAGCCATAGACTATTAGTATGGACTAAGAAAGATGTCCGATAATAGTAAAAGGCTTACAGTGTTGACTATGCAAGGTTCAAGGTTCAAAGTTCAAGGTTTGTAGATTTTCAATTGGTGATAGAGTAAATAATGGATTTTGTAAAACCAGAAAGACTAAAAAATGGAGATACGGTTGCTGCGATTAGTTTGTCTAGTGGTGCAGCACATTATTTCCCTCATAGGTATGAGGCTGGGAAACGGCAGTTTGAAGAGACTTTTGGGCTTAAGGTTATTGAAACGCCACATGCGTTGGCATCTGATGACTGGTTGTATGCACATCCTGAGGCTCGAGCCCACGATCTGCATTGGGCACTACAGAATCCAGAGGTTAAAGCCATCATAAGTACAATCGGTGGTGATGATTCTGTAAGAATACTGCCTTACCTAGATGCTGATTTAATCCAGAAACATCCTAAAATTTATATGGGTTTCTCAGATTCGACCATCACATTATTGCAATACTTAAATGCTGGCGTGGTAGCTATCAATGGACCTGTATTTCTAACCTGCTTTGCTGAAAACACTGGGATTCACCCCTACGTGAAAAACAATATCCAGAAGTTATTATTTGATGCTGAAATTTTGAATTATAAAGCTGCACCAAATTGGTCAGAACAGTTTTTAGATTGGGGTGTGCCAGAGAATCAAAACATAAAACGAGATTTTGTTGAAAATGATGGTTGGCACTGGATTCAAGGTAGTGGCTCTATTGAAGGACGTTTGATAGGCGGATGTATAGAAGTATTCGAATTCTTAAAAGGCACGCAATGGTGGCCAAAGTCTGAGCTTTGGCAAGATGCCATTCTCTTTTTTGAAACGAGCGAAGAGAAGCCAACACCAGATAGTGTGAAATACTGGCTTCGCAACTATGGTTCACAAGGAATTTTGGCTCAAATCAATGCGTTGCTATTTGCTAGACCGATGTTATATAGCGATGAAGAGAAACTAGAACTTGAAAAAGTGACTTTACAAGTCTTAAAAGAGTTTGATAGAGAAGACCTGTTAGTCGTAACAAATATGGACTTTGGTCATACCGCGCCGATGATGCCTATACCTTTAGGTGTGAAGGTACGTTTAAATCCGAAAAACAAGCGTTTTTCTTTGCTTGAGTCTGCAGTTATATAAGTACAGTATACTTTATTGAGTGAGTATTTCTTCTAAAGCCCCGACAAAAACATCAATTTCAGTAGTAGTATTAAAGTAATGTATAGAAGCCCGAACAACTGCGGCGATATTTCGTTTTTCAAAGGATACTAGCGTACCTGAACCATCAGAAACAGAAACATTGATATTGCGTTTAGATAGTTCGGCTTTGATGTGATTTGGGTCTTTCTGTCCAGCCATGAATGTGATGATGCCACACTGAATTGCACCTTGATCTGTCAAAGTGATGCCATCTATATTTTCTAGTTTGCTTCTTAGCTCTTTAGCTAATGCAAATACTCTATTTTGAATA
>CALHRJ010000219.1 GCA_938038395.1 uncultured Deinococcales bacterium
TTTACAGCTTTCAGATTTTTAATTTGTGAGATACGTCTGTCTTATCAAAACACCAAATTTGGAAAGTTATCTTCACTGACATTCATTTCCATGACTCGAGATACTTGTTTGTAGTAGTCATTCAAGAGTGCATCTAGTGTATTGGATTGAAGTTTAAGATGATATTTGTCAGCTTCTCCTTTATTGACACTCAGACACCTAGCATCTATGAGCGTTCCAAACACCTTATGGGCTTTGTTACGACCAAAGCTAATATTTTTATCAGACATACGCTTTGTAATAACAGCTTGCAGCTTATTTTGAGAAATTAAGCGATCAGAGTGATTAGTCTGAGCATCAACAAAAAAGTCATAGACACTCGACATAACAATTCGAACAGTTTCACTATTTTCAAAAGGGCAAACTTTATTTAGTTTACGGCGTTGCTCTCTACTATGGATTTCTTGAGAGGTTATTTCTATAAACTCATACTGTCGATTTTTTAGCTCTAGAAAAATCTTTCGACCCATCCAAGCATCAATTGCAGCATAATTTATCTGAGCTTCACTGAATGTTTCTGCTTCCCAGTTACTTCGGGCTTGTGCTTTGGCTATACGTTTATTAAACAAGAAGACACTAAGCGATTTAAGACCACAGATTGTCAGCTCTTTTTCTATATCATTGATTTCAACAAAACCACGTGGAGAAAACATATGACCGTCAATGAGTTCCATGACATCGGTAATGACACTACAACCAACTTTTTTGATTGCTTTGTCTTCTAGAATTTCAATAAGTTCATTGGGTAGACCTATACGATTGAGTCTGAAGAGTACAGCAACAGAATCGGTTGCAAGCTGTAGCAAGCAAGGAGGATAAAACTCACCCTTTTTAAAGGCTGGTTTGCTTTCAGTATCAAACCCCAGTACTGACTCACCTTTTAGGGCATCTAAACCTTCTTGAAGTTTATCTAAAGTATCTACAACCAGTATTTTACCATCAAACACGACGCGCTCGAGCTCTGGCTGCTCCACAGTTACCTCAGTCGTAACTATTGCTTCTTCTTTGGAAGATGGTTTTTCAGATACTGTATAAGATTCTTTGATAAAAACAACTCCAGAATACGATAGAAAGCACTTTAGGCTTATTGGGCTTAATGTGCTTATTTAGTCAGAATAGCGCTAAAACTCTTACAAAAAAATAAAAACACCTCTTAAAGTAGCGCTAAACCTAATATTAAGTCTAATAATAGCTAACACTACTTATACAGCTCTTAGCTTCAAGCTCAAAATCAATATATGTTCCTATTTAGGTTGCGTAACGCTCACTCATTTTAAAAACTAAACGTGACAGTACCAGACCTGCAATTAGACCAACGACCGCAAGGCCGATAAGGACTGGATCAGGTGCAAAACGAAAGTTAAACCATTTGCCAATTTCAACACCTGCCAGAAGTCCAATACCAAAAATGCTACAAATTGCTAAAGCATTGACAGTACCACGGCGGCTAAGCCATAAATTCACAAAATATCCAAAGAGCATAAATGATAAAGCATGGAAAACATAATCCACAGGCGTAGCGCTTGTTAGAAGCTTTTCCACCAACTCACGTGATGCTGATTGCATAACGATAAAAAATGCAGTTAACAGTCCTAAAATACCTGTAAAACGGTTATTAGGTAAGCGTCCACGACGCTTATTGCCTTTTTTTGCATCCTGTTTTGCATCTTGTTTTGAAGCGCTAGCACCATCATCTTTTGATTTAGTAGATTTTGTCTTTACCTTCTCGCTTTTGGCAACTTTTTTCGGACCACGTTTTCGTGGAACAGCGACTGGCTTTTTATCTGCCTTTTCTTGCATACGGCGTATTTCTCTATTCATGCCTTGACTTTACCAAGTTCAAGTGCCAAAAACAACGTAAATGCTAGCAATTTAAAGCAGATAAGGTGTTATTCTGACTTTAGACAACGTCTTTATTGCACAAACTTTCTAATTAATTTTCAAAGCGACTCAACCATGCCAGAGCTATCAACCCTATTTTTATTCGCAGCAACCACTTTTATGGTAGCTATTACCCCAGGTCCAGACCAAATCTATATTGCTACACGCAGTATGGCGCAGGGCTTTGGGGCTGGACTTATTTCTGCACTTGGTATTTATACAGGGATATTGCTACATGTACTTGCAGTGGTTTTAGGGGTTTCAGTAGTGTTGGCTACTTCCCCAGTTGCCTTTAGTGTGATGCAAGTTTGCGGCTCGAGCTACCTAATCTACTTAGGTATCCGCACTTTATTAGCGTCCACGCAAACATCAGAGACAAACAACACAGCTTTTAACTTAACAACTACACCAACACTAAATCTATCGAAAATCTATGTCGATGGCATTATCATCAATATCCTCAATCCTAAAGCCATGCTCTTTTTCCTCGCTTTACTCCCACAATTTGTAGACCCAACCCTTGGCAATATTCGTTTGCAAATGCTTTACCTTGGCGTGGTCGCGATAGTCGTAGGATTTCCTGTAGACGCTGGCATTGGCTTAGTCTTCGCATCATTAAGGCAATGGATGCATAAACACAGTGAGCTTAGTAAAATTGCTATGCAACTTGGTAAATGGCTCACTGGAATCATTTTTATAGCCTTAGGTTTAAATACTGCCATCTCACTATTTAGATAAATTATTTCTTAGGAAGATTTCTAATCTAAGCTTAGAAATAGTTTCAGTAAAGACTGAAAGAAAATAGAAGTTTTTTGAAATTTAAGACCTTCAAAGATGCCTGTCTAATGAACAGATCTAGCGACAAAGAATCCTCATCTAGCAAGCCATATTTTGATTCGGTATGTTTCAAAGCAAGCCACAAGATAACTAGGACTGCATCATCCCTATTCATTTTTGAATGGAACGTCCGCCTGCCTAATCTAAGCGTTCAAACTTTAGCAAGATGCACCCAGAGTAAAAAGATGGGCTATACTTCATCTATATGACTAAAGCTCTTTTTCACATCCTTAAAAAATCAGAAGCTGATGCTGCCAAAGAAGCAGGTGTTTACTTACCTGTAACTTTTGCTGATGAAGGATTCATACACTGTTCTTACGACCATCAAGTCTGCCGTGTAGCTGCTCACTTTTACAAAGGTCAAGAAAATCTTGTGCTTTTAGAAATCGATAAATCTCTCTTGAGTTCAAAAGTCATTGACGAAGATTTATACGACGCTGGCGAAAACTTCCCACATATCTACGGGGAACTTCCGTGGCGTGCCGTGACAAGCATTCACAACTTTCCTTGTTTGGAAGATGGTAGCTTCGAACTACCTACGAGTATTCGCACCTAAAGAAAGTACTAACACATGAAATCAGTTCACCTAACTGCAACAACCATTGACGATTCAGAAGCGTTGGTAGCAATCCGCATTGCTGCTATGCGTGAAAGCTTAGAGCAAGTTGGTCGCTTTGATCCTGAACGTGCAAGAGAGCGTTTCCTGTCTACCTTTAACCCTGAACATACCCGCTATATCGAATGGAATAAAACTAAAGTTGGTTTTGTAGTTACGAAAACTCACGACGTTGGTTTGTTACTCGACCATCTATATATCCATCCAGATTATCAAGGTAATCGTATTGGCTCAGAGGTTTTAGAGCTAATATTTTCTGAGGCTGATAGTCTCAATTTGGCTATTCAAGTTGGTGCACTACGTGAAAGTGCGTCAAACCGTTTTTACCTGCGTCATGGCTTTGAATTTGTCAAAGAAGATGAATTCGATAATTACTATATTCGTCCTGCGCAGAAAAGCTAAAACCCGAACTATACTATTAGTTCAGGTTTTAATAAATTATAGGTTAGCCTATTTAGCCTCACTTTTCTATAAGTGCAGCCAGTAAATCTTCTCGCCACAGTTCTGTAACAGGATCATAGATACCAAAACCAGCCCCAAATTCCCAATAGCCCCAACTAAAGCCACGTGCTTCAGCTTCTTTGCGCACATATTCTGTCCAACGTATGCGAGAAGCCATATCTGCTGGATCATATACGCCAAACTCACCCATAAATAGCTCTATGTTGTGGTCTGTCGCCCAGGCTCGAGCTACATCAAGCGCACTGCTAATCGCTGATGCTTCATTACTTATCAATGAAGTACAGTCACCCTCTCCTGCACCATTTTCTCGGCATAATGAAAGCTCCAAAAAGCTAAACTTCTCTTGTGCTTCGTCACTATTATTCATAATTGCCAATTCCGTTAAGCCTTGCTTAAGACCACAGTCAGTTAAAGGAATATTCTGTAATACTTGTGCACCACTTTGTACACTAAAATCACCATCAGGTAAACCATCCTGACCACAGACTAGCAACAAGTTTGTTGGCTTGTCTGCTTTATATCGTAAAGTATCGTAATGAGTTATAAGTTCATCACTATGTAAATACAATCCAGCCCAACCAGCATTGTAGGTCACGCTAAGACCATCACCTTCAAGTTCAAAGTTCGTATCCCACGACCAGTTTTGCCAAGGTGCAGCTAATTCAACTAAATCACCAGTCCATGTAGTACCTACAGGTGGTATATTCTCAACCCATTCGGCACCTTGGTGTGTAAAGGCAAAAGGATCGTAGAAATGAAAGGTTGCAATCAAGTTTTCATCGTCAGGTAGTTTAAAATCTTTTAAGTACCACACACTATTCCACCCTGCAGGACCAACGATGATCGGTCTCTTAGGATTGCTTTCTCGAATCGTATTGATGCCTTGAACAAGTACCTGATTCCAAAGTGCGGGGTCATTACTAAAGGCATCTTTTGGTTCATTTAAGAGTTCAAAATAAACATGCTCATCAGCATTTTGATAGCGACTAGCAACCTGTCGCCAAATAGCCAAAAAGCGTTCCAATTGCCCTATTGGATCAACTGATATTTCATTGTAATTGTGTAAGACTAGAATAGCTTTCAAATTATTTTCTTGAGTTTGTTCAACAACCCAATCTATGCGCTCAAGAAAAGTCTCATCAATACTATAAGGAAAGCTCTCTTGCGTATGTGCAGAGAACATAATAGGTACACGCACTGTATCAAAACCAGCTTCTGCAATGATTTTGAAATAGCTTTCTTGCAGTACCAAACCCCAGTCGCCCTCTTTAGGTGCTTCTAATGCATTACCAAGATTAACAGCTTTACCTAAGCGTGTATCAAACATTTGAGTATCGTCAGCTTTTTGCTGAGCAACAGAGCAAGTTAGCAATAAAACTAGTGCTACTGACACAACAATCCGATAACTTCTACAGACCCTTTGAACGTTCTCCCTAACTATAAAAACCATAGGTGGAGTTTAACATAGGCTTGTTAGACGCGTCATTCATTTAGGTAAATTACTGAGTATAGAATTTATAAAATTTTTGCTAAGTAGGATTGTGCAGCATTAAATCCAGACATACCATGTACACCACCACCAGGCGGTGTTGATGCTGAACACAAATACACATTTTCCAGAGGTGTCTGGTAGGGATTGGTACTGAGTATAGGTCGTGCAATAAGCTGCCATAGTGTAGCTGCGCCACCATTGATATCACCACCAATATAGTTCGAATTATAGGCTTCTAATGAACTTGGTGAAGTAATGTGTTTACTGATAATACATTCTTTAAAACCCGTTGCGAAACGTTCAATTTGATCTTCTATAATTTTTGACATGTCACCAGAATAGTTATTCGGTACATGACAGTAAGCCCAGAGTGTATGTTTGCCTTCTGGAGCTCTTGTGTCATCAAAAAGGCTTGGCTGAGCTATAAGAACATAAGGCTTTTCTGGCGCTTTACCTTTTAACAAACCACGCTCTGAGGCTGTAATTTCTTTCAGTGTTCCACCTAGGTGAACGGTTGCTGCTTTGGCACAGTTTGGGTCGTTCCAAGGAACTGGTTCTGAAAGTGCATAATCCAGTTTGAAAGCAGCTGCGCCATAGGCAAAGCGTTTATAGAGGGTGCGCTCGAGCCTCTCCCAAAACCCACTCGGCATGTCACTATCTTCTGTTATATTCAAAAACTGCTTAGGCGTCACATCAAAAAAAACAACCTCAGACTTAGGAAGTTCTTCAAGCGTTTGAACCTCCCACTCAGTCATAACCTCGCCACCCAAAGACATAAAATAAGCTACCAATGCATCTGCTAAACGCTGCGCCCCACCCTTTGGAAAGGGCCAGCCACCAACATGCCCAGCAGCACCCAACAATATCCCTGGTGCAGCTGTCCCCAACTGTCCTA
>CALHRJ010000220.1 GCA_938038395.1 uncultured Deinococcales bacterium
GTTGGAGTGTAGGCGTAAGCAATGGTTGTGGCCTGGTTTTGAACTGCTTGAACTGCCTGAACCGCCTGGTTTTGGGCTGCTGCTTGGTAGACATCTGTTGAAGTCTGGGCATAATTACTGTTTACAGTGCTTGCGTAACCATCTGTAGCAGTATTATTTACAGTATTTTGAACTTGTGCCGTAGTTGTTTGTTCATAGCCAGCTTGTACAGCAGGTGCATAACTGCGACTATCAATTACGGCAGTTTGCTGTGCATAGTCTGGTGTATAAGGTTCTTGCTGTGTTGTTACAGTTTGTGCGTTAGTCACCGCACTATTTGTAGTGGCACTATCTACCAATGCAAAGGTTGTACCGTCAGCATTGGTTGCGTAATAGCCTGTGGCAGCTTCGGTTGTTTGTGCTTGCTGCGCAGGATAGGCTGCAGAAACGTCATAACCATTGACTGTTTGTTGCGTCTGGTTAATTTGTGCTTGCTGAGCATCATGTTGTGCAACATATTGAGCGTCGTATGTAGCTTGAACTTGCTGAGCATCGTAGGCAGCTTGCGCTTGTTGTTGTGCGGCCTCAGCCTCAGCTTGTGCAACACGCCTTGCTTCTTCCTGCACTTGTAGTTCTGGGTCAAGTACATCAATTGTGATGCGTGATGAAATAACATCATAATTTACTTTAAGGTCGGTACTACCTAGTAGGTAGGTGCGGTGAATGATGCCACGGGCAGGTTCGCTTGTCCAATCGCCTAGAGGGGAGAGTCCAAAGCTCGAGCCTGTTTGGTTTACAATCAAATCCCAATCGGCACGAAAGTTTTCAGCAGAAGGCACAGAAGCACAGATAGCTTGACCAACCTGTGGGTAATAGCCAACCTCAGAACAACTTTTGCGCTCGAGCTTCATGGCGTCAACAACAGAAGTAAGGCTGTTATAAGCATTGTGACTAGGATGTAAATCTTGAGCAAAACCTATACCCATAAAAACGATCAATAGTATTGTTGTAATAAACTTGCCTTTAAAAAAAGTATCTTGTAATGTCATAGTTCTTCTCCAACCTATTAGATAGTTAGATAATGCATTTATCTAATAAGTAATTATTCCATAATGATAAAGTAATACTAGCATGTTAGGGCGTGAAGATTTTCTTACTTAAGGTTTGCTTAAGACCGCCATCTTTAGATAATTTAGCCATCTTGTTGAAGAGTGTTAGCGCTTTTAAGTTAAGTCGAACTCTTTTATGTTGACAATTTTTATTTTTGTGAAAAGCATTAGTATTTGATGCAAGATTGTAATCCAAATTGCTTTTGAGGTAAAATGAGCCCCTAAACTTTTGGAGAATTTTGGAGAGCAGATATGTTGGATTTTAACTTAAATTGGTTAGCTGTTTTAGTTGCGGGCATCGGTCATATGGTTGTAGGGTCGTTGTGGTATGGTCCAATTTTCGGAAATACTTGGATGAAAGCTGTTGGTAAAACCCGTGATCAGTTAGGTAATCCAATAGTGCCTATGATTACTTCAATGGTCATGGCTCTCGTCATGACTTTTGGTTGTGCGGTTATTTTAGCGAATATTGCTAACTTGACTTTAGTCACGGGTGTGCTTGTAGGCCTTATTATTGGTGTTTGTTTTGTTTTAGCCTCAGCACTTACAAGCAATGCCTTTGATGGAAATAATAAAATGTTGCCATTGTTATTTGGTGGCTATCAGATAGTTGCAATGGTCTTAGTGTCTTTAGTGTTAACGCTTTGGCGTTAACTCAGGTCAAGATAGGTTTGAAGAAAACTTAGTTTTTACGAAAAGTAAACTATAGAAGAGAGTGAGATACTAGTTGAACTCACTCTTTTTGTTTGTCAGAGCACTCATTAGCAAGATATTTTGCTAATTTGAATTGTTTCATTCACTAAGGTGTTGCCTTGTCATAATAGGTATACTAAAGCTATGAATTTGACGATTAACCAACAAGATTTTTCAGTTTCAGATGAAGATACCACCCGTCCTTTACTTTGGGTACTACGTGATGAACTTGGTTTGAGTGCTACAAAATTTGGCTGTGGAGCTGGTATTTGTGGTTCTTGCTCGGTGCAAGTTGATGGTGTAACCATGCGCTCTTGCGTAACACCTCTTGTGGCAGTCGAAGGTAAAAGTATTCGTACTGTCGAAGGTTTGGCTACGGAAAATGAAGTAGGCGAAGAAGTGCTGCACCCAGTTCAAGAAGCTTTTATTAAGCATCAAGTACCGCAATGTGCTTGGTGTATGTCTGGGCAAATGATGACTGCATTAAGTTTGATAGAAAAAAACAATGATCCAAGCGAGGAAGAAATAGTCAATGCAATGAGCAATAATTATTGTCGTTGTGGTTGTTATGTGCGTATCAAAACTGCGGTTAAAGAAGCTGCAACACTTATGCAGGAGCAAGAGGCATGAGTAAAAAATCCAAAAAAGATGCCACTACAGAAGCTAGCGTAGAAGCTGCTGTAGCGTCTCAAGATGTAGTTAATGACACTTCAGATTCCGTAGAAGTTGCAGATAAGAAATCCAAAAAACGTCGCTGGCGTATGTCGCGCAGAGGGTTTTTGGTTGGTTTAGGTATTACAGGTGTTGGTGCTGCTTTAGGGCTCAAGTTTGGTGTACCAGAAGGTCAACTTGCCTTAGCGGGCATGTTAGATGACGCTGCTGCGCCTTCAAATGTTAAAGGTTCGCCTGTGGCTTGGTTTGAAGTTGGTACCGAGGGTACGACACTCTATATGCCAAAGGTTGAGATGGGCCAAGGTGTTCACACAGCGCTTAAGCAGATCGCAGCGGAAGAGCTCGAGCTCCCTTGGGACGCTATCCAAGTTGTCTCAAGCCCAACCACCAGAGGTTTAGCTGATGGGTTTGGCACAGGTGGCAGTAGTACTGTAAGTTCTTTATTTACCCCATTGCGTGAAACAGCTGCAACCATGCGAGAAATGCTCAAAACAAAAGCGGCTGAAAAGCTATCTGTAGATGTTGCAGATTTAAAAGTTGAAGATGGCGTTGTCTTTGCTGCAGCAGATAGTTCTAAAAAACTTAGCTATGCAGAGATTGTTTCAGGTGTTAGTGAGTGGGACGTACCGAAAAAAGCACCTGCTTTAAAAGCTCAATCCGACTTTAAATATGTAGGTAAACCAATGCAGCGTGTCGATTTTAAAGACAAGCTTACTGGCAAAGCTATGTATGGTTATGACATGCGAAAAGAAGGCATGTTATACGGTGCAGTGGCTAGACCTGAAAGTTTTCAAGCTACTATGAAATCTGCTGAAGTTGGCGCTGCTAAGTCTCAGGCTGGTGTCGTTGATGTTGTAATAACAGAAGATTTTGCTGGTGTCGTGGCGACATCTCGAGCTGCTGCTTACAAAGGCGTTGAAGTGCTAAATGTTGTTTGGGACGAGCATAGTGGTTTTTCAACTGCAGATGCCATGGCACTTTGTACTGTAGAAGATGGTAGTGGTTTAACTGTTCAGCGTGAGGGTAATGCGCCTAAAGCTCTGAAAGCTGATTCTGCAAAAGTTATTCAAGCCGAATACCGAACACCAATGGCTGCGCATTCACATCTAGAACCACAGGCTGCACTCGCACATGTTCAAGGCGATAAGCTCGAAGCTTGGGTATCTACACAAGCACCGTTTGTGGTACGTGATGATCTTGCAGAAGCAATGGGTTTCAAAAAAGAAAATGTTGATGTCACTGCAACCTTTTTAGGTGGTGGCTTTGGTCGTAGGTTGAGTGGCAAGGTTGCCATTGAAGCTGCGCGATTATCTCAAGCTACAGGTAAACCTGTGCATGTTGGTTGGAACCGAACTGAAGAATTCAAATATGGTTATTTGCGTCCACCTACACACAATGTCCTCAAAGCAACTTTGAATGGTTCAAAAATTGAAGCTATGGAACATCAAGTTGCAAGTGGTGATGTTGCCTTTCCATTTTTCCCTGAGTTTCTAACAAAAGTCTTTGGTGCAGATTTTGGTGCATGGCGTGGTGCGACTAACTTCTATGATGGTATTGAAAATAGACGCACGTTATCGCAACGCGTAAAGCTACCCTTTGACACAGGTTGGTGGCGGGGTCTTGGCTTACTTGCCAATACTTTTGCCCAAGAAAGTTTTATGGATGAATTAGCCAATGCTGCCGGTGTTGATGCACTTGAATTTAGGCTCGAGCACTTTGCTGCTTCTGAAGACGGCCAACGCTTTAGAGGTGTCTTGACTAAAGCTGCTGAAATGGCTGATTGGGGCGGTTCATTGCCAGAAGGACACGCTCAAGGTATTGCCTGCTCTACAGATGTCAATACTAAGGTCGCTCAGGTTGCCGAAGTCTCAATTGAAAATGGCAAAATTCGTGTCCATAAAATAAGTTGTGCTATGGATTGTGGTTTAACCATCAACCCAGATGGTGCAGCTGCTCAAGCGCAGGGCGGTATCATTATGTCTTTGAGTTCAGTCTTTTTAGAAAAAGTAGACATAGCAGATAGTCGTATCCAAATCAATAATTTTGATAGCTATCCCCTGATAACCATGCGAGATGCACCAGAAATAAACGTAGAGATGGTTGATAGCGGACCTGAACCATTTGGTGTAGGTGAACCGCCTATGGGACCAACTGCAGCTGCTGTTGCCAATGCAGTATTTGCGTTGACAGGTCAGCGCTTAAGGGAATTACCACTAAAACTCAATGCTTAGTGGATGACTATAGTTTTAACGAGAAACTCCTATAAGGTTCACAAGAACTTTTTGAGATAATAAATAGCTTGGTATGAAAAATCCCCTTCAATTAATATTGAAGGGGATTTGTACTATCGATTCATTTTCGTTATATCAAGCTTTTAAATTATGTTGCACTAGTTTGGACATTGTAAATTCCAAGCTTGTAGGTCATAACGTTTTATGATTAGGCTAAATTGGTTCTGTTGTGCGTCACTACACATGTTACCGACAGCTGTATTCATGCCCTCCATTAGCTCTGGTTTTATGGACTGAAAACTATTGAGGCTATTGGCACGACCATCTTTGAGAACACAATCAGGTACATATTGTGTCATAAATACAGGCTTGTTATTGTTTGGAAATACATCGTAGTCATGGCATTCGGAGTAATTGTAACAGCTCTCAACTAGTGACCAATCGTAGAAGGGCTCGAGCTCAAGAGCTTGTGCACCATTATTTTTCAGTCCAATAGATAGTCCACGATCATGTGCTGCTAATGCCATCCATTTGTTGTAATCAAGTTGATCATTTGCTGTAAGCTGAAAACCGGTACCTTTAGTTTCGATTTCATCTAAGAAAGGTGGGTCTTCGCAAGGCCACTCCGGTATATTATATGCCCAAGAATGTGCTGCTTCAGTAGCGTTTGGAAAGGCACTAAGATCATTGGTCCAAGCATCTACATTATCTGGT
>CALHRJ010000221.1 GCA_938038395.1 uncultured Deinococcales bacterium
TGCGCCTATTATTTCGCCACCTAGTTCGTAGCGCTTAGTAATATTTTCTGCTGATAAAACAACTTGTTTAGACATAAATATAGTTTTTCTTTTAGAATTAACTTTCTTTTAGAGCTAGTAAGGGCTGAACTTGTGAGGCACGTCTTGCTGGTATTAGGGATGCAAAAAAGCCTATGACTGGTGATGCTAGTAGGGCTATAAGGATGAGACGCCAAGGGAATCTGGGGGTTATGGCGAAGCCAGTTAGGGCGCTCGAGCCTTCACTAATCACCCTAGCCAATATCAATCCACTTAATATCCCCAACACACTACCAATAATAACAACAACCAAACTCTCAGCCGTAACCAAACGCCTCAAATTACGCTTGGTCAACCCCATCGCCCGAAGCGCAGCCAACTCATGCTGTCGCCCACTTAAGTTCATACCAAGAGTATTGGTTACACCTAATGCAGAAATCAAAATAGCAAGCAAAAGCAAACTATTTGTCGTTGCAAAAGTCTGTTGGCTAAGCGTAAAAATTCGTTCTCTATAGCGTTCATTTAAAGTGATGTCCAAGTAAAGTTCAGGAAAGCGTTCATTGAGCGATTGTCGCACATCGCTTGCGGTATAGCCATCTTTAACCGTACTAACAAACAAGTTTGGACGTCCACCACCAAACCTGTCTAGGTCGCCAATGCTGCCTACAAAAGCTTCTCCCCCACCCGTAAAGTCAACCACAACGCCAGATACTTCAAATGCTTCCATGCCTGCGTTAGTTCTTAGCAGTGCATCATCGCCAGCTTTAACTTTAAAACGTTCACGAATCGTACTTGCTGCAAGTACTTTACCGCCACCAAGCAATGCTTCGTAACCTTCGTCTTCATTGCCTTCAAGATATTGAAAACCACCAAAACCACGTTCTGGATGGAAGCGTTCTGCGTCTACTAAAATCAAAGTGATGTTTCGTCTGCGAGGTGCTGGTGCATCTGGGTTTTTCGGATCACTGGGTGGTTGGAATCCACCTGTTCGCAACGCCACAGGACTTAGGTATTCTAGACCTTCAATATCAGCATAAGCTGCTGCTTCAAAACCTTCTGGAAAACCCGTTGGCGAAGTGATGAACATGTCACCAACTACTGTGGCATTAATCCAACTACTGATCTCTTTATTGATACCCGAAACCATTGAACCGACGCCTATAGTTATGCCCATCCCAACAACAACTGCTGCTATAGCAACACCATTGCGAACAGCATTGCGCTCACTAAAGCTTGCACCAAGTACACCTGCAGCACCAAAGAGCCTTTGAAGTATCGGTTTAAACAATCGCACACAAGGTTTTAGGATGATTGGGCTAATAAATGCTACACCTAAAAACAAAAAGAGCATCGCTAAACCTGAGCCAGCTAAGGCCCAAATACCTTGCCAAGGTGCAAAGCTAAGACCTATACCTAAAATCAAAACTGGCCAGCCTAATTGCGGAGAAAGTGCAGCGGTACTATCAAGACTATTTCGGACTGCTTGTACAGGTCTCGTTCTTGAAGCTGTTCGTGCTGGTAAATAGCCCGCTAGTAAGGTAACAACTAAGCCTAAACCTGCTGCTAAAAATAAATTTTCTCTTGGTAGTCTTAACCCTATATATTCGTAACCTAGTGCAAGACTATTAAGTCTAGTCAAACCATAGGAGAGTAGAATACCTAAAAGGATTCCTAAAATACTGACTAAAAATGCCTCATACAATGCAAGGCGTTGCACCTGTCCACGTGTTAAAGCAATCGTTCTTAAGAGTGCAAAACGTTTGGTTCGTTCGACCACACTTGCTGAAAAAGTGTTGTAGGCCATAAATGCACCCAAAGCTAACAAGGTAGCTGCAAGTACACGCAAACCTGCTTCAATCGTATCTACGATGCCTGTAGCCAGACTACTACTTTGCGCTGGTGGTGCAATCTCATAGGTATCTGGAAAAGCATCTTGCAATACAGCTTCTAAACTAACTTCACTTGTTTCAAGGTCAGCTCTGGGTTCTAAAAATAGCTCTAGAAAACTTACTCGACCTGAGAGTTTAAAAAGGGTACGCACATCTTCGATATTTGCCAAAGCGATGCGCCCGCTATTACCACTAGCGAGTCCAAAAGAATCATCCATAATGCCAGCAACTAGCATGGCGATGTCACCAAAGCGGCTGGTAAAAATGATTTCGTCGCCTACGCTTACATCTCGTAATTCTGCAAAACCTTGTGACAGGGCAATGGCGTTCGAGCCTGCTTGCGGTAGAACCCCTTCTAAGAGTTCTACTTCTAGTGCATCGCTTTTGTTCGCTGTTTCACGGCCTGAGATTACGAAGCCAGTATCTATACCCGGAATGAGTGCGTTGTTTGTAACATCTAAACTGCGTTTGGGTTCACTGCGTTGTTCTAAAACCTGCATGACCTCTTTGACGTCTGGGTGAGCGGCTAAAAGGGGCTCGAGCTCATCTGGATTACTAATCAAAGTCCGTCGTCCTGTACCAGATATCACCAATAGGTCAGCTTTACCTCCAGCTTCATCCAAAGCCTGCTGCACGTTATACGTAACATTGTCACCAACGGAAAGCGTGGCAATAACAGCAGCGATGCCCACAGCTACCCCAATAACGGTAGCAAAAGTGCGCCAAGGATAAGAAAGGAGGTTTCGCCAAGCGAGTAAAATTAAAGTCGGCATGAGTGTTATCTAGTCTAAGCCACCTAAGCTACCAAAATGTGTAAGCTAGTCCCGAATCTGGTTGCATCCCGCCAAAGGTTGAACGCATGGAAAAGGTAGTTGTTAGATTATTATGGACCTGTTCCAAAATAAGTCTGCAGTTTAACAAAGGCTGATTTGAATAGGAAGTGTTAGCATCCTCGTTGGGACTGGTCTTCCAGATAACTATTAAACTTATCGAATTGTGACTTTGTTTTAGGACGAGTCCATATTTAAGAAGGATGCACCTTAAAGTTTTTTAAAAGCAAAAAAACTTCTATTTATGCTGATACTATTTTCAACCTTGTATGGGAGACTCGCCCGAATCTTGTTAGCAAAATAGCTAGCTGTTAGACTTAACCCATGAAAACAATCGGCTTATTAGGTGGCATGAGTTGGGAAAGTACCGAACTATATTATCGCTGGATTAACCAAGGTATCAAAAAAGAACTTGGTGGACTTAATTCCGCTAAAATTGCAATGGTCAGTGTCAATTTTGAAGAAATAGAAAAATTGCAGCATCAAGGCGATTGGGAAACATCTGCTCAGGTTCTAGCAAATGCAGCTAAACAAATCGAAGCTGCTGGCGCAGATGTCTTGCTTATTTGTACCAATACCATGCACAAAGTAGCACCACAGGTTGAAGCTGCCATTAACATTCCTTTGTTACATTTAGCAGATGCAACTGCAAATCGCATCAAAGAAGCAGGCTTAACAACTATAGGCTTATTAGGCACAAAATTTACGATGGAACAGGATTTCTACAAAGGTCGTTTGGTTTATAAACACGACTTGAATGTCATCGTACCTTCGCCTGAAGACAGACAAATTGTTCACGATATTATCTATAACGAATTGTGTTTGGGTGAAGTTAACGATAGTTCAAGAACTGAGTACCTACGCATCGTAGATGCGATGAGGGCTCAAGGGGCTGAAGCTGTTATTGAAGGCTGTACTGAAATTGTGATGCTACTCAAACAAGAACATACTGATGTGCCACTGTTCGATACTACAGCTATTCACGCAGAAGAAGCGGTCAAGCTAGCACTTCGGTAGTGTAGATGGTTAGCTCGAGCTAAGCTTCAAGTTGACAACTTTAAGCGTAGCTGCCTTAAATCCGTCATGGCATAGACACGAGTATCTCGCAATTCACCTGAGATAGTACGCTCATCATTTTTCAAGATGCCTTCAAGCGTAAAGCCACAGCTCTCTGCAACACGGTAACTCGCAATATTTTTGTCGTCACACCTTATTTGAACCCTTGCCACCTCTAAATTTTCAAAAGCCATACGTGTCAATCTACGCACCGCTTCAGTCACAAAGCCATGCCCAGCTTTATGACTATGGCACCAATAACCAATTTCCACCTTCGGCACATCCCACGCAATCTTGCTATCACCAGCACAAGGATGCAGTCCAGTAGATACTACAAAATCCCCTGTTTCACGCTCAAAAACATGAAAGCGTAAATTCTCTTTTGCATCAAAACTCTTAATAGCAGCTTCAGTATTTTCTCGACAACCTTCAAAAGAATAGTTTTCATTTGCCCAAGGCATCCATTTGCTTAATTCTGGCAGTGAAGTCTTGACTGCGTCATAAATAAGAAAAGCATCATCACGTCTTGGTGCTCTTAGGGTCAGTCGGGAGCTTTCGATTTTTTTTGGGATATTAGGAGGAATTTGCATATGGAGAAAGTTTAGGTCGAAAGGTTTGGCAGATAGCTCTTATTTAACATTTGACGATTTAGTCTAAACCAATAACATTGTCGCCATTGTCACAATCATCACCCTAACTAAGCGTGCTCTTTTAGAAACAAGTTGCTAAGCCACAAGCTGTAGATTTCCGTTATACTGAATTCAAATGGATCAAGACAAATCTCTAGATACTAAATCTAGTTTAAACATAGCACCCTACCACGCAGCTACCACGAGCTTTTTAAAACAAGAAATCAACACTTTTGGTAAAACTACTGCCCTAGTCACACTCGCATTTCCAAAACATTCGCAACAACCTACAGAAGCGTGGGTAAGAAGCGAGCCTGATAACGAAGAGGTATTAGGAAAGTTAGAACCAGTATCCAGTACATCTCAAGCACAAAATACAGGATGGAATTATTGGCAGGGTGAGCTAAAGCTAAACAGTGCAGAAGACCTAACACTTTATTGCTTCAAAATCCGATTTGAAGCATCTACTATTTGGCTTTCTGCTTTAGGCATACACAAACTATTTCCAGATCGTGCAATTCACTTTCACTACAATCCAAGGTATCAACCTGCTAGCTGGGTTTGGTCGCAAGTGTTTTATCAGATTTTCCCCGAACGCTTCCACGATGGTGATGCTAGCAATAATCCTGTAGCTGGTGAATACCTTTATGAAGACAAACCCATTCTTATCAAAACTTGGGATGAGCTACCTCACCAAGATTCAGGACCAAGAGAGTTTTTTGGCGGTGACTTACAAGGCATCACACAAAAGCTAGATTACATCCAACAGCTGGGTGTAACTGGACTTTATCTCAATCCTATATTTACCTCACACAGTAGCCATAAATATGACACTGTGGATTACTATACCGTTGATGCGCATTTTGGTGGCAATGCTGCCTTTCGTGACTTAAATGCTGAACTCAAACAACGCAATATGCGCATTATCTTAGATGCTGTTATCAATCACACATCCGATAGACACGCTTGGATGGATAGGTACAACGAACATCCAGAAGATGGTGCTTACCAATCCAAGGAAGCAAAAACACGCAACTATTACACCTTTGAAGATGCTGATGACTCAGAAAGCTATAGTGGTTGGCTAGGCTTTATAAAAACACTACCTGTGCTTGACTTTTCTAATGAAGATTTGCAAGAAGTTATGTACAAAAATGATAGTCAAGATAATCCTGCAATTTTAAGACACTGGCTACGCCCGCCCTACAGCATAGATGGTTGGCGCTTTGATGTTATCCACATGCTTGGTGAAGGCACAGGGGCAAAAAATAATGCTCACTATGTAAAGGAATTTAGAAAGGCTTTACGAGAAGAGAATAGCGAAGCTTATGTTTTAGGGGAGCATTTCTTTGAAGCAACGAAGTGGTTGCAGGGTGACCAAGAAGATGGGGCCATGAATTATTATGGCTTTGCGAGACCTGTTTGGAATTTTCTGGCTGGAGAAGATTTTCGCGGTGATGGGATAGAAGTAGATGCGACGGCTTTTGATTGGTTACTTGGGAGGGCTCGAGCCCAACTGCCCTTCCCCATCCAACTTTCACAATTTAATCTCCTCGGCTCACACGACACCCCAAGAATGCTAACTCGCCTAAAGGGTGATCTTGCGCTGATGAAATGCGCCGTAACCCTGCTTATGACCTATATCGGCGTGCCCTGCATCTACTACGGTGATGAAATCGGCTTAACTGGTGGTGGCGACCCGTATTGTCGTGCTCCTATGCCTTGGGATGAAAGCAAATGGAATACTGATTTACAACAACATTACAAAACCCTTGTTGCATTCAGACAAGAAAATATTGTTATGCAAGAAGGTGCATTTTTAAGCCTTTATTCCGTGGATGACGTCTATGTTTTTGCAAGACTACTAGATAAAACCATTGTCATTGTCGCCATCAATCGAGGTATTAACATCGATTTAGATATTCCAATTTGGAAGCTCGGTTTAGACCATGGCACTATCAATTCTATTTTAGACAATAAACCTATTGACTTTGCCAATAGCCAACTAATGATCAACCTAGAAGATAAGTCATCATTCATAGGTATAATCGAAACCCTATGACCAGATCAAACTCTTCTGAAATATCGCCCAATCAAAAACATGTTGCTGTTGCTATTCCAATTCACAAAAATGGCAAGATCCTGCTTCATCACCGTGATGACTTCGACTGGATTCCTTACACAAACACTTGGGGTTATTTTGGTGGCGCAGTTGAAGAAGGTGAAACACCTGAACAAGCGATGATTCGTGAAATCAAGGAAGAAATTGATTTTGAGGTTAGTTCATATCAACACTTTGTGAGTCATAAAATCCCTGAATGCATGACGCATGTTTATTTGATTTATATCGATAAAGATATTGAAGAACTCACTTTGAGTGAAGGTCAAGGGTTTGGTTATTTTGATTTTGAGGATTGCTTTGAGCAAAACCTGTCTGCGCCAAGTCGTTTAGCTTTTGATATATTACGGCATTATAAGGAATTTCGTGATTCAATAGGCTTACCGTTAATTAGAGCGGAATTCAAACAAGAAATTTTACCAGCAGCAGGTGCATTTCCCATCAATGCTAACGATGAGATTTTGTTACAACATCGTGACGATAAGCCAAATATAGCCAGTCCGAATCTTTGGGCAACATTTGGTGGACGTAGTGAAATAGGTGAAACCGTTGAGATTGCTCTGTTACGCGAACTAGAAGAAGAAATAGAATTTCAACCCCTAAACTACCTACCCTTTGTATCTCTCTACAAAGATACTCAGTACTTGCAGTTGTTTATCACCGATATTGATATACCGCTAGACAGACTTGTTCAACATGAAGGACAAGGTATGGGCTTTTTTAGTCTTGAGAAAGCTTTTGACTTAGATTTAGCAGACATAGCAAGAATAGGCTTAGAGGCTCTTAAATCATATAAGCTTTATTGTAATACCCATAATTTAACAATGCTCTAAGGCTTGTTATAAAAGCCAAGTTTAACTATGCTGTGGGTATGAATATTGCAAATCGTCCACAGTTCACTGAAGTAGAGATTATGGCTATTGCCAAAGAGCACTACGGGCTCGAGCCCACCCAATTAACCATCTTCGAAAGTGAACGTGATCAAAATAGTCTACTCAAAACATCCAAAGGCAACTTTGTTTTAAAAATATCTCACCCAGCAGAAGATCCTGAAGTACTAGAGTTTCAA
>CALHRJ010000222.1 GCA_938038395.1 uncultured Deinococcales bacterium
GTAAAGTCATCTTTTTTATCTTTTGCATGTAGTGCTGAAATAGTCGCTAAGCGCCTTAGCTGACGCTCTCTTTCAGGACTTACAATCCAATCAACTTCAATATTGCGCTTTTCTCGAATTCGTTCCACTAGTTGTCCCGTATGGTGTTGAATATGTCTGATGTTATGAATATGTAATTCAAATTTGTTAAAAGGTAACCAAGAAAAACCTGAGTGCTTTTCAAAATTGCACCCTTCTAAACTTGGTTTTAAACTTGTATTGATTTTATTTAAATAATTCAGCAGCTCTTCTGGGTGGTATGGCGCTAAGGGTTCAGGTGACAGCAAATGATAGTCCTCCTGGTGAAGTGCCCAAGGGCTAAAGCTTTTGTTATCTTTTGCAAGATACAAGTCGGTATAAAAGAGCGTGTGGTAAGCGATATGCCAATAACGATTTTTGTCAGTCTCAGCATTCCATAAATAATGTTGAGGTACACTCATACTGATTGAAATTGTATTTTTTAACATCCATAAGCAAGCGTTGTATTGTGAAATAAAGTGATCTGAGATTTGCATAATGTCCCCAAAAAGTCTGGAATAATCCTAAGTAGACTTAGTATAACCATAAATACCTTAAATTTCAAGGCATGTATCTTAATCTAAAAGAGTTTCGATTTTGGACGTGAATTGTTTGAAAAACGAAGAGGGGTAGTAGATGCGTAATTGCCTAAATATTGCTTGCTTGTGTGGAAAGCAATTCAAAATCTTGTTACAGAATTACAAGATAGCTAACGTCTAATACCGAAGTGAATTAAGAAGGTCATAATCAGAGATAAAATGAAATCTTAGAAAATGTTTTCTTTTCGGTTCAGAGAAGAATTTTTTTGGCAATAGAATGATAACGTTTATCAATCAGTTTGGTCTCAGACCATCTACAAAGAAAAGGCTAGACCAACATATATATTGGTCTAGCCTTTCGAGTTTTTTACTAGGTGTAACGTTATCTAATTACTGAGTTGCAGCGTTATAAACTTCTTGAATTTCTGTTGCACTAAGTGCACGGTTATAGATGCGTACATCATCAATTTTGCCTGTGATTTCATCAATAATTTGACCATTGCCATTGATATAACCTGAAATTAGAAAAGGACTTTCGCTCATAGGGATTGCACCAGTTAGAGTTTTACTACAGATTTCAACACCGTTGACGAAGAGCTTGGCGCTCGAGCCGTCAAAGGTACCTACAAGGTGCTGCCATTCATTTAGAGGTGCATTACCAGCATAGCAGGCCGCAAAAGTACCATCTTGGTTTCGAATTTGCCATTTGTACTGTGGACCATGATAGCCAAAAAAGAGGTCTGGATAACCGTGTGATATTAAGGCAACGTTGTGGTTAGCAGTTCTATAGCCCCACGCCATAACAGTAATTTTATTGCCTGTAGCGCCCCCTGTGCTTCTAAGACTATCGCTTAGAGGAATACGAACAATACTGTTGTCGCCACCGTTCATAGAGAGTGCGCCAGAAACTTGTCCAGTAGCCCAATCACCGTTTAGAACATTTGCGTTGTTTTCATAGCTGCTTGAATCAAGCGCAGTTTCGCCCGATGTTTCATCAAAGGTCCAGTGTCCTACTAGGGAGTCATCGACTGGTTCAGGTGGCAAGGTATCTGAGGTTGCAGTGAGTGAACATGATTCATAGGTACTTACGCCTTCATTGTAGAAGGTGACAGCAACATGGCGAGCGTTAGATGGTGTTGTTAGCACAATACTTTTTTCAGAAAAGTTAGTGCTGTCGATTTGTGCATAATCCTCAACGATTGTTTCCCAGTTTTCGTTTAACATACTTAGAATCATTGAGCTCCAGTTGCTGCCATCTGATTTCGAATTACAGCTTAGTTTGTAGCTAAGGTCAGCTCGAGCGTTGACCGTTTGATAAAGACAGGCTTGTCCTGTGATGTTCAGTTGACCATTGAGAGTATAGTTGTCAGCCTCGCCACATGAATTCCATGCGGTTTGAGTTGCATTTGCGCTGTCGAAGCTGCCATTGAGTAACAAGTTACCTGCTGGTGCTGCTGGTTCACCAAAAAAGACTTTACAGTCATCTAGATTTATTGATCCATCTGTATAAGCCCAAATGGAAGCGTATTTTGTGGCAATCGGTGCTGTGGAAGTTGTAACGTAGTCGCGATAGGTGTCACCAGTGAGTGTTTGTGAAGGTGCGTCTGCAACTTTCATCCAGTCAGCATCTGCGAAGCTTAAACCTAGACCTGACCAGCCAGTTGCATTCGTTACTTTGGCATGACAGCTAAAGCTTATGTCTTGACCAGCATCAACTTGAACACTTTGGTAGAGACATCCTGTTGTGAGTTGTGCTGATTTTAGGCCACTACTTGCCTCTGTTGAGCTTAGGAGTTGGGCTGCACCATCACAGACTCCCCAATCACTCACACCATTTTCGAAACTTGGATTATTCAGTAAGTTTTCACCTGCGACTGCTGTACTTACCAGTGGTACAGAACTACTATTTTGTTGAACATGAACGTCCGCAGCAACATCCTTTTGGGTTTCACCTTTAGGAATCGTTGGGAAGAGTACATTTGGCGCGTTGCTGCTTCTAAAATAGTGTTCTACACCGCAGGAACTTAATCCAAGACATAATAGAGTTAAAACTACTGTAAGTTTAAAGGTGGTTTTATTCATATCTACTCCCTATAAGTAAATGTTGTTTACTACTTGCTAGATTTAAGTAAAAGCCTAATAGAAAGTAGCTGCCCTGTTTTGCAATGTTAAAAAAATAATTGATACAACTTAAATGCGACTAATGGTCAAACAGACCATACAAAAGTCCAACACTGACTCTTTATACAATCTGTTTGAAACTATTCTGTAGACGCTAAATCAGATTGAAATAAGTTAAATCAGTTCAATCCTTTGTTAGTTTAGGAAGTTGGCGCAACTTAAACATAACTGAGCCATTAACTATGATTCATCTGCCTGTAAGGAATAATGATTCTGTCAAAAAGCTTAAAAGCTTTTTCGGAAACACTCATCATGCAAGAGTTTAGTTTGAGAGTCCATTTAGCTTTAGAGTCAATTTGGAATTTTGTCCACAATACTTTGTGATCGTGACAATACAATTATTTTGAATATCAAGGTTGATAAAGAGATTCTTTTTGAACAATCAATGAAGCTAAGAACTATTTAAGAATGCTTCTAACTCAGGAAATAATTCTAAATCACGCAAAATTTCGGATGTAGAAACAGTATCAACATCATTTGCAACTGAATCTATAAGAGGATCCTCTTTAGATACTGAATTGATTTGCTGAAGAAGCGTTTGCTCGAGCCCCTTCCAAAACTGTACCTTGTTTAGCTTCAAGCCAAGTGCTTCAGATATACCCTTTGCTTCAGCAACACTATAAAGACTCTTGATTTTTTTCGCTAGACGAAGCTTACGTTGTGGATTAACTTTCCACCAAGTTGTTATGTAGCGCTCAAAGCTAAAATCAGCCACGCACTTGGCAATATTTATTAAGTCACGTGTACTGTAATGGATAAAAATAGTGTCCAAACTTTTATCAAATGCAGCCAAACGCTCTGAAGTGCGTTTGACATTGATACCGTCTAAAAAGCTACTAAGTTTTACTTGACGACGACTGTGCAAATGAAGCTGTTGTTCAGCACGGGTAATAGCTACATAGAAAAGGCGGCGCTCTTCCTCAAAACGTTCTTGTTCCTCTGCTTCGCCATAGGGGAAAGTACCTTCGTTACAATCTGGGATGATTACAAAGGGCCACTGTAAGCCTTTTGCCCGAAATGCTGTGGTGAAAGTTACTGTTTGATTGTCCTGTTGTTGTTCCCCGTGGGTATTTTGTTTTAGTTTAAGCTGTTCTTGATGCACCTGTTTTAATGCGTCTAAGGTTTGGAGGAAGTCAGGTACAGGTCCCATGTTTTGAGAAAAGTTTATGAAGGCTCGAGCCTCGTCCGCTCTGGCTAAACCGACTTCTTTAAAACTACTATGTGATTTTAGATAATTCGTATAGTCAATCCGCCTTTCTAAACCTTGCAGCACACTATACGCCTGTGACTTATGCGATTCAGCTAACCAACGTAACAACCATGCAAAGTCTTCAATTTTAGGGGCATTGTGCTCTGCAGCAAGGTGTCGTAGAACCGCAGTCATACTACGACCAGCTTCACAAACTTCTTTGATTAAGTGAGTGCTAATGTCACGGCTAATGTAGCGCTTAGGCGTATTGATGCAGCCACGAAGCGCAGTTTCAGCTAGCTGCTTTTCTTCTAAGCTAAGTGTTTCTTTGGCTAACAGTTTTGCTTCAATCTGTCCTAAGTTCAAATAGTTCATAAGTAAAACTGCTTCAGTGCGCATGTAAAAGGGTTGACTGCCAACAATCTCGTAAGGAATAGCTAATTGTAAAAAAGCTGCTTCTATAGGTGCTGTCTGAGCATATATGCGTATGAGAACTGCAATATCTTGTGGTCGGGTACCTTCTTTTAGTTCAAGTGAAATAGAAGCTGCAATGTGTTGTGCCATTGCTTGAGCGTCATCATGAATATAATGCTTAAGTTCTCCACCAAATCCTTTGCTGGGGTTGAGGTGCTTAGGAAAACGATTTTTGTTTCGTTCGATAACACGGTTTGCTAAAGCTAAGTGTTCAGCTTTTGAACGAAAGTTGTCACTGATTACAAAGGTCGTTGCCTTATAGTCCTTTTCGAAATTCAAAATAAATCTTGGACTAGCACCGCGCCATTCATAGATAGTTTGGTCATCATCGCCAATAGCCATATAGTTACGTTTTGGAAAGGTGATCTTATCTAGAATTTCTGCTTGAGCAAGGTTTACATCTTGAAATTCATCTACTAAAACACATTGGTAAAAGCTACGAACTTCTTGCAAAATATCGTCATGTCGCATCATGACTTCCCAGCCAGTTAAAAGCATGTCATCAAAACTAAGCAGTTTTTGTTTGCGTCTAATGACTTCAAAACGTTTGTAAAGGTCTAAGTAAAAGTCTAGAGCTTTTGGTGCGATCGCTGCTGAAATAAATTCTTGTGCATGCTTTGGTAAATTTACATCGGCTAAATCAGGATATTGTAAATTACCCTTAGCTGCGCTCATCCAATTCAAAAAGTCATCTTGATCAACGCTATCTAGTTCTTTGTAGTAGCTTGGTTTATCTCGTCTGACATCTTTAAAGACATCCCACAAAATGCTCTTGGTGCTCATACCATCTTCTTTGAGTTGGAGGTCACTTAAATAGCCTTTTTGCTTGGCTCGCTTGATAAGTCTGTAACCAAGTGAATGCAATGTCATAGTGCGAACTTCGGCACAATGTTGCCATTTGGATAAGGCTTTTGCGATGTCTTTTACAGTCGCATTGCTAAATGATGTTGCCAAGATAGCTTTAGCAGGGAAGACACCTTCACGCACTAACCGTTCTATACGACTAACCATTGTTGTGGTTTTCCCGGCACCTGCAACTGCAAAAACCAGAGCTGGACCAGTATTGTGTTGAATAATGGCTTGTTGCTCAGCAGTTGGCGTGGGAGCAAGTTTGTTTAAGGAGATGGACATAACATTTAGTAAAGTGATGGATGAGTGCTGTTGGATTCAGTGAAATAGTATTAGAATAGGCTTTAGTATAGGCTGCTTAAGTTGACAGAAGCAAATTGGTGGATATAACGGGTGCGTCCGGCCAAAGGTTGAATAAATAGCTAAGCTAATCACTAGCTTATACCAGTTAACAGGGACGCACCTTGGAAGTTTTTTAAAAAGCAAAAAAACTTCTATTTGTGTTGAAACACTTTTCAACCTTGACTGGGACGCACCCGGATATAACTTAGTTTCAAGTGTCAAGCCACTAAGACTATGTTGACAGGACAAAGTTGCCAGGACAAAGTTGACAGGATTGTATTGAAACAAAGGTGTTGAAGTGAATTGCTCAGATGTACGTTCGGTAGAAGTTCTATAGAATTCCTTTAGGCTTCTTGACTATCTCAATATCCTAATTATTGCGTTGCACTTCCGCTGACCTATTGATAAATCTCCCTTGTACATGTTTCAAACAGAGCCTTGTTTGTTTGATGTTTTTGGGAATAGTGACTCTAAAAGCTGCTAGTTGAGTTGCGAAACTAATTAGAAAATTCATTAGGGCTGCTGGTCTTGATAGATAGGATAGTTTGAGATTACGTTATGGCGAGTGATACAAAGATTGAACAACCGAAAAAGCAAGGAACACAAGTTCTTGTTGATGAGCGTGTTCTGAGTCAAGTTCGCCGACAACAAGTATTGAGCAGCATTGAAATTGCTATTAACCAGACCCATGAGTTAGCACCGCTTCTTAGACAGGTCGTTGTTGCAGTGGAGAAATATTTACCTGCCACGGGTGGTAGTAGCATTTTGCTTTGGGATGAAACCAGTCAATCTTTTAAGAATAGTGCTAGCTCTCGTCTTAACCAGAAAGATGAGGACATTAGCAAAAAAGTAAGACGTGAAAGTGGAGCAACAAGATGGATCGTGGACCACTGTGAAACCTTAGTTGTGCCTGATGTTTCTAAGGACCCCTTTACGGCCAATAAAATGTTGGGAGAAGCTGGATTGCTGGCTTATATCGGCATACCACTGGTTTCAGAGCAGAAGTGTATAGGTGTGTTGTATGCTCTTTCAAAAGAAAAACGTGAGTATACGCAAGCAGATAAGCACTTTTTAGAAGCACTTTCGATTCGAGTTGCTGCGGCTGTAAAGAATGTTGCGCTTTTAAATGAGGTCAAGAATGCAAACGATGCTTTAATGGCTGAAAAATTTGCTTTGAAGCAAAGTCAACGTCAGTTAGCTGAAAGCTTGCATGAGCTAGAAACCTTGTCCCAAGAAAAATCACGTTTTTTTGCAGGCATCTCACACGAAATTCGCACACCGCTTAATGCCATAATTGGCTTTGCTGAACTTCTTAGAGAAGATATCTATGGTGAACTGAATGAAAAACAGTTTCGTGCTGTGGATGATATTTATAATTCAGGCGCGCATTTGCTTGATTTAGTGAATGATTTGTTGGACCTATCTAAATTAGATGCAGGTAAATTGAAGCTCGAGCTAAGCCAAGTAGATATCCAAGCTCTTTTTCAAGATAGTCTTAACTATGTGCGAAATTCGGCAATGCAAAAAAATATTGCTTTGAGTATTACCCAAGCAACAATGTCAAATTCTGAACCTCAACTTATACAAGCAGATAAGCAGAAACTAAGGCAAATCGTCCTTAATTTACTATCCAACGCTGTTAAGTATACGCCTGAAGGTGGCAGCATAATTCTAGGGCTTCAAGATACAAAAGACGAACACCATATTTTTGTCAAAGACACAGGTGTAGGTATTTCACAAGAAGATCAAAGCAAACTCTTCCAAGAATTTAGTCAGTTGGATGATGAATCAAACCATCACTATAAAGGCACGGGTTTAGGTCTAGTACTGAGTCAACAGTTAGCAGGGTTGCATCATGGGGTTATTAGTTTAGAGAGTGTGGAAGGTAAAGGCAGTACGTTTACCTTTAAATTACCAAAAACTTTAACTGTCTAAATGTTCTTCTAAAGCTGCGTAAGCTTCGTTTAAGCCTTGCATGATTTCATGGGCTGCTTCTTGCTTTTCAGGGTCCATGCCAAATTTATCAGGATGATATTGTTTGATGAGTTTGCGGTAGGCTGCCTTAACTTCGTCCCAGCTTGCACCGTTTTCGAGCTCGAGCGTTTTATAGTGCCCAGCAAGTTCACGGCGTGCCTTACCTGCATCAGACCGATAATCTGAACTGTTGTCTTCACTAGATTTATAACCTGAATCAGCATCGTCCCAATATTTTTTCCAGTCTTCATCAGACTCAGGTTTAGGAGAATTGGCAAAAGGATTATCTGGGTTTTGTATCTTACTGCGAACAATTCGTTTAACGCGGCTCCAGATGGTATAAGGATTACTCATAGTGTAGTTAGTATAGCGCAATTATCTATGGCAAGTGTGGGTAGCTGGTGTTAGATTTTGCTTGCATGTATGATCTAATAAATCTAATAACTAGTATTGCCCATCACAGGAAGCAACGTGTAGACTAAACGCTATGGCTGTACCATCCGATACGTTTATCAATAGCGATACGCAGATAATCAAAGAAGCAAATTCACATAAAAAATATTCTAGTAATTTCAATAAACTGCGTAAGCGTATTGAGCGTTTAACAGGTCAAGCAATTGCTGACTTCAACATGATTGAAGATGGCGATACTATTATGGTCTGCCTTTCTGGTGGTAAAGATTCCTACACCATGTTGGATGTGCTGACAGCTTTGCAAAAGCGTGCGCCTGTTGACTTTAAACTTGTTGCCATGAATCTGGACCAAAAACAGCCAGATTACCCAGAACACATCCTGCCAGAGTACCTCAAAGACTTTGGTGTCGACTTTCGCATCATTGAGCAAGATACTTACAGTGTTGTAAGCGAAAAGATTGCTCCTGGAAAGACTATGTGCAGCTTATGTTCACGTTTACGTAGAGGGGTTATCTACCGTGTGGCAAGCGAAATTGGTGCAACTAAAATTGCACTTGGGCATCACCGAGACGATATTATGGAAACCTTTTTTCTGAATATGTTTTATGGCGGTCGTTTGAAAGCAATGCCACCTAAACTGCAAAATGATAGTGGTGAACACATCGTTATTCGTCCATTAGCCTATTGCCAAGAAAAAGATATTGCACGCTATGCCAGAACAAGAGAATTCCCGATTATTCCGTGTAACCTTTGTGGTTCGCAAGCTAATCTTAAACGCAATGCTGTAAAAGCTATGTTGCGTGTATGGGAAAAAGAAGACCCTAGCCGCATTGATAATATTTTTAGAAGTTTACAAAATAGTAATCCTAGTCATCTACTAGATGCTAATTTATACGATTTTAAAGGCTTAAGTGTTGAAGCTGCCGAAGGTGATGTAGCATTTGATGATCCTCTTGAATATGCCAGTAATGATGGTGACAGCTTGTGCGATACTGGGCCTGATGCTCAAACAACAGAGTTTGATGCTTTAACAGCTCTGCCAATTTTATAATTCCATTTTTTCTAATTAATCCTGTGGACTTAACAGATAATGTGCCTAGCAATAGGACAAAACAAATACATAATCGAGGTATGCCAATGTTTATTTTAGGATGTATAGCATTCATTTTGCTGATAGCAGCGTGGGGAACTATTTTGTGGCAACCACGGCCAATGCCAGCAATCTCATCTGAAAGACCGCTATTAGTCGGTCACCGTGGAGTACGCAAGATACTACCTGAAAATACAATTCCTGCTTTTAAGCTGGCATTTGATTCAGGACTTCACGGTGCAGAGTTTGATGTTCTGCGTTCAAAAGATGGCAAATTAGTCTTGCATCATGACTTTGTATTGCCAGAAGGGCAAGTCATTGCTGAGCTGAGCTATCAAGAAATCTTGGCATTAGATGAGCGTATTCCTTTATTAGAAGAGTTATTCGAACTTTGTAAACTTTATCCAAAGTTATTGATTAATTTGGAAATCAAGTCCGAAACATTTTTTAGCGATGGGGTAGAGCGAGAAGTAGTTAAAGTCGTTCGTGCTTCTGGTTTAGCAGAGCAAGTTCTTATTTCGAGTTTTAACCCAATGAGCCTTTTACGAGTTAGGCTTTTGGCACCTGAACTTCGTACTGCGTTATTGTTTTACGAAACACTGCCTAGGCACTTGCGCCACGGTAGTTTGGCACGTTGGTTACATGTCGATGCTATCCATCCACACATAGAACAAGTAGATGCTGAGATAGTAAACCGTGCTAAGGCTAGAGGTTTGATGATTAATACTTGGACGGTAAATGACCCGAATGAAGTCAAACGTGTTAAGGCTTTAGGCATCGACGCAATTATGGCTGATGATCCTGAAGCATTAAAACAAGCTGCAAGATAACACCAAAGTTATTGCATCTGCACAAAGGATAGTTTGGTGTCATGTTTGATATAGTTTAGTGTTATGTCTGAAACAAGAAGCCATAGACCGCAAGCTTACAAGAATCCATTCGAATTGCTGGTCGCAGGTATTGAAGAAGGTGTGTTAAGTAAACAGCAAGACATCTTTTATCAGGATGCTTACATCACTGCCTTTATTTCGATTACTAAACCACCAAATTTGCCCTTTAATGCGCTCGTTATTCCAAATCGAGATTTTGAAAATCTATATGTCATACCTGATGAAACGCTTTGGAAGATTCATAGTTTTTCCAAAAGGCTTGCGTTAGCCTACAAAACACTATTTCAAGTAGACGGTGTTTCAATTCGTCAACATAATGAGCCTGCGGGTAGTCAAGATGTGTTTCATTATCATTTGCATGTGATGCCAAGGTTTCATAAGGATCTATTTCACGAAGAGAATTGGCATTTTGTTCCAAATCCCATAGAAGAACGCAAAGTTGTTGCAGATAGTTTGAGAGAGTACTTTCAAACCACAATATAAAAAACGACCGAGTGGGAACTCGGTCGTCTTGATTGGGTCTGCGTAATAAAGGCCCCTACTCCCTTATTACAACAAGGTCTTGGGCGTCACTAACATGAACGCTGGAATAAAGATAGCACGAGGTCGTTTCCTAAAGCGTTAAGCTTAATTTTGCTATACCCTATGCTTTATTTTTGTTTTAAATTGAACAAGCGCTTATTGATTTTTAAAATACTGCTTGTAGTCCTGGATAATTTTATCAACAGATGCATTTTCAAGATTTGCTTTGATTCCAACAAGTGATTCTGGTAATTGCATGCCGAATTCTTTGCTGATTCGCATGTTGTACCGCTCGAGCGCCGCAAGTGCTCTATCTGGCTGCCGTTTTTTTACATAGATCAAACACAGCTTTAGAATCATAGCGTCTGACCAAGGAAAGATAGACAAGTGCTTGTGTGCTAAATGCAGTGCATCTTGAAGATCAGAGGTGCGTTTGCCGTCTTCCAAAAGGAATTCAACAACTTGCTGATACATAAAATCGAGAACCTCACGCCAAATGCTGCGTTGGTGCTCGAGCCAAGTTTCAAAAAAGACAGAAGCTTCAAAACTTATATCTTGTAAAAAGTCACCCGTATAAATATCAAGCGCCGCACGGTAAGACTGAATTGAACCTTCGTCATTAAGCCTTAAAAAGCGTAACGCATCAGTTTCTTGCTGTATATCTGGATTTAATGAGATTGAATTGACATCACTAATAATAAGATCAGGTGCAAGCTGCTTGAGCTTACTAAGTAAAACTCTTAAACGGTCGTTGGTTGGTTGTTCTTCTTCAGGCCACAACAATTGAGCCACACGCTTACGAGATGTTGGTGTGATTTCCAAAGATAAGAGACCCAATAGCGCAAAAGCACGATGAGATCTCAAATTTATAAGGTTACCTGCGGACTGAAGCTGAGGTTTCCCAAGTAAACAAAGTTTTGTTTGTAGACCAGATTCCTCATTTTCTGACATAGCTAAAACGGGCGCACTACTGTTGGTAGCAGGCATTATCTTTTTAGCAGCTTCTGTTTCGAGAAGCGCTTTATAAGGATGGTCTGGTTGATCAAATATCTGCATTTACTTAGTTATTTCCCTCAATCTAACTTTTTTACAGATTCATTACTGTATTTTAAACACTTGCAATCATTATTAAAACTAAAGGCTCTACAAAGACTAATTTAAGCACTTTATATCTCTAATCTTTACTATTACAGACATCTTAGCACAGAAAACTTTCGATTTTTGGAGAAGTATGTGTTTTTGCCATGTTTTGAATTAAATTGCCAATTGAATTTCCCACTCTGAATCTGAGTACCACTACGTTCAAAGTCCTGATTGTGACATGTTGGGCGTTAACACTTTTTTGCCTAGCCACTACGCACATTTTAATGTTGTAAGTTGGCTAGGCAAGTCAATACTATTATTTTTTTAAAAAGCTATGTAGCTAAAAGGTAGGTTTAAGGCTTGTTTAGAATGCTCTTCATATCTAGGAGCATATTGCTCTCAGTAGGTAACATAATGGTGTTGATTGTTGGTGCAAGCTTTTCAGCAATTTCTAGCTGAATAATTTCAGGATTATCGCGGATTGCCTCACCTTTAAGCCTTAGTGCTTGTGCTTCACCCTCTGCTCGAGCGATTGCAGCATCTCTCAAACCTTCTGCTTCAGTAACCACACGTTGTGCAGCAATTTGAGCCTGCAAGCGTAAATTCTCTTCAATCTCTACTTCTTGTTCAGCGGCTTGCTTTCTTTCAATAGCTACACTAATTGATTCAGGAATCCTTACATCACGCAGAAGTACTTCAATCAGCGTTATACTACTTTTTGCAAGCGCTGTTGATAATTCTGTTTCAATTTCAGTTTCTAATTCTGATCTTCGCGTACTAATAACTTCTGCTGCTTTATAGTTCGCTACTGAATTACGAATTACTGAACGTACTTGCGGTGTGACTAATTTTGTAACATAACCTTGGCCAATGTTTTGATAAATACTAGCTGCTTCAGTATCGTCGATTTCGAATCTTACTGTAGCATCAATGTCAATTTGCAAGCCTTCTTGTGATAAAGCTTCAATATCATTGCTGTCTGCACCAGCATCTTCAGCAAATGTAATTGATTGCTCTCTTACTGTGAAGAGTGTGACAGATTCAACGATTGGAAGTACAAAGTTAAGACCTTCCTCAAGTTCTCGCTGTTTGACACCACTGAATGCGTTAAAGACAACACCAACATTACCTGCTGGTACGACCAAGAACGAGCGTGAAAGTATAGCAATGACGATACCCGCTACTAATAATAAGCTAGCTAAACCTCTAGTGCTTGCGCTTCGTCCTTGAACGGCTTGAACCATAAGAACTAGTGCAAAGACAATCATTGCTAGTCCAATTAGTGTAATTATACCCATGTAAATCTCCTTAGAGCGTTAAGTGAAATTAAAAACCGAGCAACAGAGTTAGTAAATGGAATCGGGTTTCAATATCGAATAAATGCATGCTATCGCAATTAGTCATACAGTATCGTGATGTAGCTTATCTTTAACATCAATGATTTTGCAGGAATCCTTGGTAGACGTAGATAGATTGGAATGGATAGACATAGAAGTTGCAGAAGCACCAGATTGATATTGATAGGAAATCTTAAAGTTAAATTGTAAAAGTAAAGTTCCGGTATGAACTAGATGTTTTGACAGATTTCTCTCGGTATAAATGGAAGTGTATGTTAAACTATGTTAGAGAAAATTTTTGCGGTTGAGGAGCATTAGGTCTTACGATTTTTGAAATAGATTAAGTACCTAGAAATTGCCTTATGTCTACAGTATTTCCAATGGCTTTATTAAATAGAAACTTTTGTAAAACAATTTTATTATATTTTTTCGTTAGCTTATTTTGCTTCGCTTCTGCTCAACAAACAGGGTTCAAGATTCACATGCCAGAGGTAGTTGGCTATTTTGCTTCTTGGAAAGTTTATGGGGATAATACTTACTTTGTAAAAGACATGGTGGATTCAGGCGCTATTGATAACCTAACTGTTATTAACTATGCCTTTTCCGATGTTCGCTATGGCAAATGTTTACCAGGCGATGAGTGGGCAGATTATAAAAAAGCTTTTACAGCGGAGCAAAGTATTTTAGAAGTTGCAGACGAAGAAGCCTTAGAGCTAAAAGGAAATTTTCGACAACTCAAAATATTGAAAGAAAAGTACCCACACATAAAGGTTGTGATTGCTCTGGGCGGTGGCCGTTGGTCTGGACATTTTTCTGACTTAGCCCTAACTGATGAGTCTAGAAAAGCTTTTGTGAGTTCTTGTTTAGATATGTATATCAGAGGAAACTTACCAGGACTGGACGATGGTGCGGGTGCAGGTGTTTTTGATGGAATTGATATCGACTGGGAGTACCCTGCAGTCAAAGGTTATGGACACCGAAATTATCGCCCTGCAGATACAGAGAATTTTACATTGTTGCTAGCTGAGTTTCGGAAACAGTTGTCAGCAATTGATAAATCTCTACTCTTGACAACTGCAGTGCCTGCTGGCGAAGACCGTTTTTCAAAAATTGAATTGGACAAAATCCATTACTATTTGGACTGGATGAATGTCATGACCTACGATTTTCGTGGAAACTTCCAGCCACAAACAGCACACAATGCAAATCTTTTTGTGGCAGATGATGATCCGTATATTAAAGCAATATCAATTGATAGTACAGTTCAAGACTATTTAAAGGCCGGGGTTCCAGCACATAAGTTAATTATTGGTGTCCCACTTTATGGTGTAGGTTGGTCTGGTGTTGTGAATAACAACGATGGTTTGTTCCAAGCTTCAGGTAGTGCTGGTGGGGTTCGTACCTATAAACGTATGGTTGAGTATTTGAATGATGGCTATGTTCGTTATTTTGATGAAGATGCTAAATCATCTTGGATTTATAACGGTTATACTTTTTATACCTTTGAAGACATTGATGTGATTAACCTAAAGCTTGACTATGTTCGTGATCAGGGTCTTCGTGGTGCAATGTTCTGGACCATTGATGGTGATCATACAGAAGAAAGTTTGATTTCTGAAGCCTACACCAATCTTTATACCGAAAATTTTGCTGATTATTGCATTTTAAGTTGTGGTAACGGTCTTGCAAATTCCAGCGAATAGCGTGTCTTGACTACTGTATATTCTGCAAAATTGCTAAAATATGGTTGAATAATTTAAAAAAATACCCAAAATGAGAGACTTTAACCTATATCTCATGTGTTAAGCCACAAGAGATAATATTTGTGCTATAGTTAACAAAAGCATTTTTCATTCTTATTATTTTGGTTGATTTCACGTGCCTATAAAAACGGTTCACCTATTCGTCTATTGACCGTTTATCGTGATTGATTCCACTACTTAAGTGCTTTTATATTTCAATACGAGCCGCCTATATTGGCTCGGTTTAGAGGATTATTTTGTCTCGAAGACTTGTTATTTTTATTGATGGTAGTAATCTGTATAATGGAATGCGTGACAACCTTTCTAGTACACGCTTTAACTTACAAGAACTCATTAAACAACTTGGTCAAAAGCGCAATGTAAATAGGTCTTACTATTACAATGCTGTGCTTACGGATGATTACGACAATAACCTCCGTGAAGGTCAACAGCGCTTTTTTGAATCTTTGCGCCGTATACCTTATGTGACTGTGCGACTTGGTCGTTTGCATAAGCGTGAAGATGGTTCTTTGGTTGAAAAAGGAATTGATGTTGCGATAGCTGTTGAAACGCTTACATTGGCTTATGAAGATGCCTACGACACCGCTTTGATTGTTAGTGGTGATGGTGACTACGTAGAGCTTGTTGAAGCACTTAAGCGCAAAGGTAAGCACGTTGAAGTGGCGATGTTTCGTAACCAGTCTGCTGGTGTGCTTATTGAGCATGTTGATATGTTTGTACCTTTGGATGATTTAGACTGGGAAAAAGTACTTTTCTAAGGTTGGGACGATTCCTTTTACATCTAATTAAAGCTGTTGCTTATTGTTAAGATAAGTGAATAGGTACATCTATATTTTTGCAGATGAAGAAATTGTAGTGTTAAGGAACAAATGGCTAAGAGGCGCACCTTGGCGGTTTTTGCGCTTTGCTTAAAAGCACGCTCCTTTGATAACATCCAGTTCTTGGATGTACCCTAAATGAATTTAGAGTGCTTTGTAGAATATGCAAGGCACTTTAACTATTTCGCTATCTACATATTTTATTTAAAGGTTGAGGTTGTATGAACTATAAATCAATTTTGTTTGTCGTTGGACTCACT
>CALHRJ010000223.1 GCA_938038395.1 uncultured Deinococcales bacterium
GAAGGGACCAACTTCGAGACTCTTAAATAGCGATTGCAAGCGGGTTAGCTCGAGCCCCACCAAGTCCTCTAACTGGCGATTTTGTTGTTGAACAAAAAGTAAATAAGCAAAGCTAGCAAATAGCACAAAGCCTAAAAACAACCCAAGTGCATTGATAAGGCTAAGTCGAGTACGCAGGCTCATATAGATTGATTTAACGAATTACATAACCTATGCCACGTACTGTATTAATCAAATTAGTTTGCCCAACAGCTTTTAATTTCCTACGGATACTAGATATAAATACTTCAACCGTATTTGAACCTGGTAAGCATTCACCATCATAAATCCTTTCCTCGATACTTTGTCTGGAAAATACTTTTCCTTGCTGTTGTAAGAGTAACTCTAAAAGCTTGAATTCTTGAGCGGTTAATTCCAGAGTATCATTGCCCACACTGCAACTTGCCTTTTCTAAATCGAGGATAATTTCACCATACTCAAGTGTTTTATTTTGGTTCTGTTGTTGTTCACGTAAACGAACATGTACCCTAGCGAGTAATTCTTGTAAGCTAAATGGCTTTGTGAGGTAGTCGCTTGCACCTGCATATAAACCCTCAACACGACTTTTTACATCGCCTCTGGCTGTGAGCATGAGGATATTTGTTTGACCACGTTTTTTCAGACGTTCTGCAACTTCTATGCCATCTAAATCTGGCAAATTTAAATCGAGGATAATGACATCAAAATTTCGGTCACTGGTTTCTAGCAGTGCATCGGTTCCTGTATGAACCATAGTGGGGTTATGCCCTTCGTGACTAAGCTCGTTTTTGAGCATAGCTGCGACGCGTTGGTCATCTTCTACAATTAGGATTTGAGCATTGGTTGAAACAGACATGTTGGTTTTACTTCCTGTTTTAGTTTAAGGGATGTGTAGGTCTTTCTCTGTAGAGTGGGGCGCAATTTGCTTCGTTTTAGCTCCTCCCTTTAGAAAAGGGAGGTTGGGAGGGATTCTGCTTTTAAAGCGGGATTGAGGGGGATTTTGCTCTTGAAGGGGGACTTCACTCAAGGCTCGAGCCGAACAACCCGACTAACCCCAGTTTCCTCATTTACAACTCTAACTCGCTGAGGTAAAACCGTAGTAGCCTTATCTATTTCTAAAACATACCCACTACGAATATTTGGGAAATCTTTAAAGGCATCAACTTCATAAATCGCAACAAAACTAACAACATCTACGGTAGATGCATCAACACTTTCATAAGAATAAGCAACAGGAATTTCAATACGCTCTAAACTTTTTGCTGAGACAGCTTTGACTAGCAAAGTCTGCTTCTCAACCTGCGAAAAGGGAAGACCACCCCAAGCCTCTGAGGAAAAAAAGAATTGCTCAATATCTAAACCTGAAGTTGTACTAGATGCACAGTTTGTACAGGCAATGCGAGGAAAGCAAGCAGTTAGGCTGAGCAATAGTGAAATGAACAAAATCAAAGATACCAGCCTAAAACGCTGATATATAAATAACTGTCTAAAGTGGTGGTGAATGTATTTAGAGACTAACAATAGCTATAGTTTACGTTAGAGTTATGACTTCTTCAAGGCTCTTCTAAAAGCTCATCTTCTGGCTGAACAGGATCTTCGAAGGTTTGTTCTGCGACTTCATTGAGTACAAGCTCGACTTCGACCGATTCTAAAAAGTCACTAAAGTTATGCACATTGCCCTCAAGATCTGTAAAGCTCAGGTTGCCCTCTTCATCAACAAGACCCATAAATATCTCTAATTCATCGTCTGGCTGCAAGAGCATCATGATGAACTCGTCAACATCTTCACTAACGTTGATTTCCAAACGATTGTTGTGAATCAATCCATGACCCAAAATGCGCTCACTCGTCGCATTGGTCAATAGAATCTCAGTACCCTCATTGATGTTTTGTGCAAATGCATTATGTACCATGCAAAGGTAAAACATTAAAGTCAGGATAATGAAAAGTCTTTTTAGTGGTGAAAAGTCGTTTTGCATCAGTTAGCCTTACATCAAAATATTACTACTATTATATATGAAAATGATAATAACAAATGGTGCTTGGTCACTTTAAATGTAGTGACCAAGCATTCGGAGAAGTAGGAATCGGTATCTTGATTAAGATTTGAGTTTTAGTTACATATTTAGTTACTAGGCGGTAGAAGCACACCATCAATAACGTGAATGATGCCATTTGAGGTTGCTAAATTGCCAATTATAACTTTGATAGCGTCATTAAGGACTAAATCAGAACCTACAACCTTTGCACTAACAGTTGAACCTTCAAGCGTAGTTGCACTACCTGCAGCACTAACATCTGCTCCAGCAAACTGACCACTAGCAACATGGTATAGCAAGATGTCTTTAAGATTTGGTAGATCAAGCAAGTCAGCAACCTGTAGATTTAGCGATGTTGCTAGTGCTTCAAATGCAGTATTAGTTGGGGCAAATACTGTGAGTGGACCTTCTGCACTTAGTGCACCAGTTAAGTCAGCTTTAACTACAGCAGCAACTAAAGTACTGAACTGTGGATCGCCTTGAGCAACTTCAACAATGTTCTTTGTAGGCGGTAAAAGTACCGTATCTATGACATGTACAATCCCATTAGATGCTTCAATATCAGCAGAAGAAACTGTTGAATTACCATTAATGCTGACACTGGCACCATTTTGAGCAACTGTCACAATACGACCTTGCAATGTTGCAGCACTGCCTGAACTAAGGAGTGATTGCGCATTCAAGCTACCAGATGCTACGTGATATAGCAAAATATCTTTTAGATTTGGTAGGTCTAGTAAGTCAGTAACTTGTACATTCAATGATGTAGCAAGCGCTTCAAACGCAGCATTGGTTGGAGCAAATACCGTTAGTTTGTCTTGACCACTAAGTGCACCTACTAAGTCAGCTTTGGTAACTGCAGCAACAAGCGTGCTGAAGTTTGCATTATCTTGAGCGATTTCAACAATACTTGGTTTCGGTGGTAATAACACTGCATCAATAATATGAATAACACCATTTGTTGCGAGGACATCAGCAGTAGTTACCGTTGAATTACTGTTAACTACAACAGCATCACCATTTTTACTAACAGCTAGTGCATTACCTTCTAAAGTAGTTGCAGAACCACTTTCAAGTAGCTTTTCACCAGTAAGTTGTCCGCTTGCTACGTGGTAAAGCAAAATATCTTTGAGGTCAGGTAAATCTAAAAGGTCTGTGACTTGCACACCAAGACCAGATGCCAGTGAAGCAAAGGCTGCATTGGTTGGAGCAAATACGGTTAAAGGACCATCGCCATTAAGCGCCCCTACTAAATCAGCCTTACTTAGGGCTGCAACCAAAGTACTAAATTGATCATCACTTTGGGCAATCTCAACAATGCTTTGGGTTGGTTCGTTGATATGGGAGTTTACACCTGGGCTACATGCAACTAGGGTAAGCGTTACTAGCATCACAACTACACTAGCAATTAGGCGGGATAAACCTGTAACTGAATTACTTCTTTTCATAACATTTCTCCTTACTTGAATTGATTACAAGGAGAAGTATGTTTTGTGGGGCTGAAGCCTGTCTTAAGTTTTCTGAAGAGGGCTTCAGGTTTCTGAAATTGACTTCAGTTTAGGTCTAACATGTTACTTAGAGTGAAACTTGCTTTTCTAGACGTATGTTTTGACATAAATC
>CALHRJ010000224.1 GCA_938038395.1 uncultured Deinococcales bacterium
CTACAGGATGGGGAACGTGGCAGCATATGATTATGCCAGCCTTCTCTTTAGGCTTTGCTTCATCAGCCATTCTGGCACGTTTAACAAGAGCTAGTTTGCTTCAAGTCTTGAATGAAGACTATATCAGAACAGCAAAAGCAAAAGGTTTACGTGCTCAGTCAGTGGTTATTGTTCATGCTTTAAAAAATTCTCTAATACCAGTTGTAACTATTTTAGGACCCTTGTTTGCAGGACTGGTGACAGGAAGTTTCGTTGCAGAAATCGTATTTGGTATTCCGGGAATGGGTCGATTTTTTATCGATAGTATTACAAACCGTGACTATCCAGTTGTGATGGGAACAACATTACTATTTGGTGCGATTATTATTGTCGCAAATCTATTTGTTGATATTGCCTATGCCATCTTAGATCCAAGAATTAGGTACACATGATTTTAATGCTCAATAATTTTGAAGGTGAATACTAAATGTCTACGATTAATCAGAGTATCCAAGGGGAAGTAGCTGGGAAAAGTAGAAACCTTTGGGTGGATGCATTTCTTCGCTTAAGAAAAAATCGTATGGCAATGCTTGGATTGATAATTATTATTATCAATATAGTGTTTGCAATTTTTGCACCACTGATAACACAATATGATTACAAAAAACAGATTTTGACTGATAATAATTCAGCTCCCATGTGGATAATTAATACCTTTCCAGTGATGGAACCAAGAGTACTTGACGCAGAAGGCAATCAAGTATCTGGATATGTCAAAGTCTCTGATGAATATATGTTAGGTACGGATGCGCTTGGTCGAGATCTTTGGACACGACTTATCTATGGTGCACGCATATCGTTAGCAGTTGCCTTTATTGGGCCTTTGGTCAGTCTACTGATAGGTGTAGCCATGGGTCTATTAGCAGGTTATTTTCGAGGTTGGGTAGATAATCTCATTATGCGCATTGTTGATGTGGTTTATGCCTTGCCAACGATTATTGTCATTATCTTGCTTATGGCCTTTTTTCGTAGCACCTTTAATGATGTTGATGCTCAAGGAACGATAAGGTATACCCTCGCTCAATTGGACAGTCGAATGGGTGGCATGCTTTTTATATCTATTGGCATTGGTTTAACAAGTTGGGTTGGTATGGCCCGAATTACAAGAGGGCAAGTTTTAGCAGCACGTGAAAATGACTATGTCACCGCTGCACAAGCGCTTGGTGGTAATGATAATCGTGTGATGTGGAAACATGTCTTTCCTAATATTTTGGGGCCAATTATTGTGGCTGAAACTTTGGCGATCCCCAGTTATATTCGCTATGAGGCCTTTTTGAGTTTCATTGGTCTTGGTGTAAATCCGCCAACACCAAGTTGGGGCATGATGATTGCAGAAGGCTCACGCTCAATAGCATCCTATCCTTATCAAGCACTTTTTCCTGCAATTGCCTTGTTTCTTGTTATGTTTGCCTTCAATTTCTTAGGAGACGGACTTCGCGATGCTTTAGATCCTAGGATGCGTGGTACTGACTAGTATTTTAGATTAAACTTTTGTTGAAAAGTGCCTAATCTTTATACATAAAAGAATGTTAAACTTACTTTGTGGCAAGTAGCTCATCTTTTAAAAACATGAATCAAAATAAAGCCTTTGTAAGTAAAGGCCGTCGTGATATGGCATTACTCCTTTTTGCACTTTTAGTGCTCTTTGTTGTATTGCTGTGGTTTACCTTTAGCTCTGTCAGAGATTACCTGAATATTCAAGAAGTTATAGTTAGTGATTACAGAGGTATGTCGTTTGATGATGCTGAAAAGCAGTTGAGTGATTTAGGATTAGATGTAAGTTTTTATGCGAAAGCTTCACCGAATCAGGCTTTCAATACTGTAGTTGCCCAAAGCTTAGAACCTAATACAATGATTCGCCAAGGTCGGGTTGTTAATTTAGGTGTTCATTTACCTGAAGAAAGTTTTAATGTACCCAATCTTGTCGGCTTGGATGAGGTAGAAGCAATACGACTTCTTGAGTATTCTAAACTAGATGTTGGTGAGGTTCGTTACGCCTTTAGTGATTTAGAAGAGGGCGCAGTTGTAAGTAGCAGTCCACCTGCTCAAGAACTGCTTGAAAGTGGTGCGAATGTTGATTTGGTCATAAGCCGAGGCTTCGCTGCTAGCAAGATTGAGATGCCTCAGTTAGTCAATTTGCCATTGGAAGAGGCAGTGAAACGTCTTAAGGCTGTAGGCATCAATAGAATTGAAAGAGTTGTGGCAGACGCTGACTATAGGCGGGTAGGGCAAGTTGTTAACCAGCGCCCACAAGCAGGTCGAGTAACTATTCCTAGTGCGCCTGTTGTTCTCTATTACGCAATGGATAATCCTGATGTTGTGTCTGTTCCTAATGTTACAGGGATGAGTTTACAACAAGCCTATGAGGCACTAAGTGGGGCAGGGCTCGAGCTCAAGGGACCATGGATAACAACCGTTAATGATCCTAGTCAGCCACAAGGTATTATAGAGCAGCAACCTAAAGGCTTCACAATTAGAGGCACGCCAACCTATTTGGTTGTCAATGGCGCTGAAGGTACTTTAGTCACGCCTTCTCTAGACCTAAACGCACCAGTCGCAAATGCAATTGGTCCAGATGGGTTACCCTTACCAAATTCCTTACTTAGCCCTGATCAAAATGCAAATCAAAACCAATTTTCAGTTGACGCCTTTGGTAATCCAGTTCAAACTATAAATACACCAAATGGTCCACAGGCAGTACCTTTACCTAGTTTCATTACACCGATAGCGCAGTTCCCGCAGATACAGGCAGATGGAACAGTTGCTGCCACCACAGCTGGTACAAATAATACTCAACCTTTTCCAAGCCAGTTGCCCTTTCCAAGTCAATCAACTTCAAACCCTCCTGTACCAAATCAGCAACAGCGTAATCTTGGTGTGGTCACAGGACAAAATCCAGTCCCAAATACTAGTGGGCAGCAATTTGTAGATCAAACAGGGCAAATAGTTCAGCCTAGACCTGTTAGAACCCTAGATCCTCAACCAAATACTACAGAAACTAATGTTCAGCCTCCAAACGTTCAAATAGGCTTGTCTAATCAGCTCAGCCCACAAAATGCACAACAATCAGCTAACCAGACTGGAGGTAACCAGCAGCAAGTCAGGCAACCCCTTCCTTTAGCTGCACCGCCTATCGCAACAACGCCACAAGTTATCCAGCCTGCTTCAGATACAAGTGTTCGTAATATTCCGATTAGTTTTAACCCGAAAAATTATGGGTTTATTCAAAGTACTCAAAACGAGTACCGCCTTGTAATTATTGATGCTCAAGGAGAACGTGAGCTAATACGTCGCAACTTAGGTGGCGATGATGTTGTAAATACGATGGTTACGATGTATGGCCGAGGGGAAATCCAAACCTACGTAAACGGTAGTTTATTTCAAGCTTGGAGCCCATAAGTATTTACAGGCACTTACTTAAAGAATTTTTTGACAGTATTACTGGAAGAATTAGCACAATGCTGATATTGCTTTGGCTATTAAGTTGAAGTAATAGCATTGCTAGTTGATAATTACTGGTGTTTGCAACTGTTTTGTCAACATGATGTTCAAAAGTTCTGAAGGCTAATAGTTGCTGTTTAATTTGAAATAACAGCTAGCTTTTAAATTACTTCTAACGCTTGTAAACCACCTTCGACATTAAATGTTTCAAAACCTGCTAACTCAAGATAGAGTGCCGTTAATTCACTGATATGACCATGATCGCAGAGAAGGTATAGCGGTTTTTCTTTATCCAAATCAGGCAGTAGACCATTTTGAACAGACTCCAAATCTAAAAAAGTGATGTAACTAGACAGTGTTTTACCAGTTTCAGTTTGTTCCAAGTTGCGAGGGTGCTCATCTGATTCCTTTGCTTTTACAAAGAGAATTGTTAGCAAACTGATGTCTTTATCAACAAGACTTTTAAATGAAGCTGCATCAATGAGGTTCATAGTCATAGGATAACCTAGTAAAATGCCTTGATAAAGGCCATTTTCTGATTGAAATACCCAATCCGAAGTATCACTTTTTGAAACCAGTGCTTTAAAAAGTGAAAATATACGAGCTGAGGTTTCCATATATTTCCATATATATTTATCGATACAAGTGTTTTGTACCAGTAAGCTTTGTACGGAATATTTTGCGATGCATACCCTTTGAATTTTTTTGTCACTGTTCTAGACGTTTCTTGAAGTTAAGTTCTTGCTAAACTTTAAGGCTTAAAAAAACTGTTTACTGGTAGCTATTTTGGAGTAAGTACCAAGTCATAAATAAACTCAAAATACTGGAGATATAACGTCCTGTATAGGTTTGAGCTGACTGGATATGATTTAGTTTTGGCTATCCATTTATTAGCATACACATTTAGCCAGATGCAACGAATTGTTTAGATAAGTTAAGACAGGATAGATGCCAGTTATTATTAGTTGATGAAGTAAAATTGATAGTATTTCGTTCATATTCAGTAATTCGTGAACCTGACTTGAATATGATATGTTGGAATTAGGGAGTGTTGGTTCGAACTTAATTATTTGAGTGTTCCTAAGTTATTGGTAACACTTTTGTATAATGGCGTTATAAGACGATTAGGGTGGGGACCTTTAATCATAGCGTCAAGTCTGGTATCGAATGTATGGATTTTTAGAGGATATTTTAAACAAAATAACTGTAAGAGTTAAGTATAGTGTGATGCAAAGGCTATTTAGAGAAGAATGTTACTAAAAGAACTATTTACGGAGGGTCCTCATGCATGAGCCCAATATCTCTCCCTTAGCGAGACGTCTGGCTGAAGAAAATAACGTATATTGGCAACACCTTATGGGCACTGGTCCAGAAGGTAAAGTTGTTGAAAAAGATGTTATCGAATATTTACATCGAGTCATGGCTGGTGACGAAGCAATTAATTCGACGCCAGAACCTTTGCCTGTTGGGGTAAGTCAGTGGCCGCAAGAAAATTTGGCTAACTTAGTTGTACCTGGTCAAGAGCAATATGGTGGCGAAATGCACACTTCATGGCAAAATGAAGCCATAACTGATTTAGAAGATCTAGAAGAATCTAGACCACAAGATGCTATTGCTCAAGAATCTGATCCAGGTATAAATCTAGTAGAGTCACAAGCAGATTCTACAAGCACTTATATAAACCAATCTCGTGAAAATCAAGTTGCAAGTATGAGTAGGCGAGATGATCTTGATAATTCACTCTTGTTAAATGAAAGTTCAAATAGCTTAGAGCAAGTTTCAGAAGACGTTTTACTTGACGACTCCAAAGCTATAGAATCAGAAGTAATAGACTCGAATGCTTTTGAACAACCTTTGGTTGACAGCTACGAAAGTGATTTTACTGAATTTGATACTGGTTTAGCAGATGGCTTAGACTCTGGGTTTGATAAAAGTTTTGATACAGCTGAGGTTGACGCGCTTCTAGATCAACCTGTTAACACGACTGGTTTTGCAACAGTTGATGATGGGCTTGATTATTTAGATGATGATTTTGGATTCGATTTTGAAGGTGATTTAGATCCGAATTTAGATGCTGCTCTGGATACAGATAGTAGAGCAACAAAGTTAACAACTGAGTCAGTTGATTCGATTCAACCTGTTACATCACAAGCTAACAATACAGATACAATTGAAACGCTTTTCTATGACGAAACAGCACTAAATGAAAGTGCTTTTGATGCTGAGCTTGATGATTTACTGTTTGATGATCCAGGAACTGGCTTTGAAGAACCTAAAGCTACGGCCGTTGATAATTTAAACAATGACAACGGGGTGCTAAGTCAAGACAGTATAGATCAAAGTGTGGCGCAACCAGTTGAACAACTGAGCTTGAATGAGGATACGTTAACTGATGACTTGCGGGTCACTGGTGATACTTTTAGTGGATTTGATGATGCAGCAGACTTCAGTTTTGATAGTGGACTAAGTGCATCTGATAAAGAAATTGCGCTGGATGACTCTGAATTTAGCCTGTTTGAAGAAGTTACGACTGATGATATTGGTGATACAGAATTCTCAGGGCTCGAGCCAAAGGCAAACTCACTGGAAAATATATCAGATACAATAGGTCAAGACGCGGTCATAGAAAATAATGTAACCAATGCGGTATCAAATGAGGCTTCACAAAGTCTAAATCAAGAGGCTGATGTTGTGGATAATTTTGATGATTTACTTGATGATGTATCAAACTCAGATACAAATACGTTATCAACGATAGATGATGATTTGTTCGCTGGTGCTGATTTAAATAGTTTAGAAACACTAGATACAGATTTAGATATTGATGCAGATACACCACCAAGCTTGGCCGATAATGACTTTTCTGAGGACTTGTCTTTGGATGAATTTGGGGCTGGCGAGCAAAGAGAAGTTACTGATAAGTTTGATGATTTATCAGATACGACATTTAGCGCAGATGAAAGTTTTCAAGCCAAAGATACTTCAATACAATTAAACGAAGACGACAAAGCTACGCTTTCAGACTTTGACATTGCTGATACTGATTTTGGCTCAGCAGAAGAACGTCTAGATGATCAAAGCTTTGCAACACGTGATGAAATTGCCACTTCTTTTGGATCTGACGATGATGTTTTTGCTGCTTTAGATACAGTAAGTACAGGTCAGAATGATTCAATCGCAAGCCAAGCCACAAATAGCGCTAACATTGCTGAAGATTTGCTTGCGACTTCTTCTGAGGAATTAGAATTAGGAAAAAGCCCAGAAGATAAGGCTTTAGAAGATGCATTTTTAGATAGTGATAGTATTTTAGAAGATGCACCTGATGTAAGTGAATATGAGCTATTTGCTGATGATAGTCAAAAGTTACAAGCTGCTTCAACGGTTGAGGAAGTAGAAAACCTTGATTTCCTTGATGATATTGATTTAGATAAATCTGATGTTGAAGACATATCTTTAGCATCAAGTCTAGAAGAATCAGCTTTAGAAGACTCTTTAAGTGTAGACATTGACTCAGCTGATAACAAAAGTGTTCAAGCTGTCGATGAGACTTTAGAAATGGATCTGGACGATTTTGATTTAGATTCTGTTGATTTAGATGATGATGTCTTGTTGGAAGCAAATGCTGCGACAGGAACATCCACTGACAGTGATAGTTTCCTTTCTGAATTTGATTTAGACGGTCTTGACAGCGATATGGCGACTGAAAACCAGGCTTTAAATTCTGAGCAAGGCTCCGTACCAGAAGGTCTGGGTTTAGATAGCCAGCGTTTGGAGCACGAATTAGATGCTGACTTAGATCTAGATTCAGTTGTAGATGTTGATGCAGATGAGCGTGATTTAGGTCTTAACTCAGCAATCAGTGAAGATTCAATAAATATACAAGATGACAAATTAAAAGTAGATGCAGACATTGATAATGACATAGATCGACGCTTTGAAGAAGCATTAGATACTGCTGCAGAACAAGCTGACCCATACGCACAACCTCAGCGAGCATTTAATGATGATATTTTTTCTGATAGCGAAGGACTTTCTTTTTCGGATGAGTCATTTGATACGGATGTTTCAAATGAAAGTGTCGACACTAAATTGACATGGTCAGATGTAGATTTAGATGCTGAAGATCCGTTAGTGGAGCTCGAGCGTGAACTTGCATCTGAACTGTCGGGGAATCAGGATTTTCTTAACAACGATTCATTTAATTTAGATCATACGAACGACAATAATCAAAATAAAAATGTTGCATTAGGCGCTACGGCTGCAGGTGCTGCACTCGGTGCTTTGGGTGCTGCAAATAGTGCAAATAATAATGATGATAAAGTTGGACCAAACGGAGAAAATTGGGCTTTCTTAGAAGAGATACTTGAAGACGATGCAGAAGATATCCTTGCCGAACAAGCAGGAGATGTCGAGCATGATGGTAACTTGTTTGTGTCATCAAACGATTCGCTAGAGTTGGACTCAATGGAAGACTTTGATTTAGAAGCTAGTTTGAATGAACTAGAGTCTGAGCTTCTGTCTGATGAAAAATCTGAAGAGCCTTCTATATTGAATGAATCTTTAGGTTTTCATTCTTCAGATAGTAGTGCGAATGCCTTAGAGGATGAATCTGTAAATCTTGAATTGAATGACTTTGAAGCCGTCGATCTTAAATCTAGTGAGTTTGAATCTGGTGAGCTTGAATCTACTGAGTTTGAATCTGGTGAGTTTGAATCTAGTGAATCTGCATCTAGCAATATTGAATCTTCTAGTTTAGATGAGTCTGCAACTGTTACGCAAAACAATCTACAAGACGAAATACTTAATCAAATGGTTGACGATAGTAGTGTTATTGATGATGTAACAGCGATTGCTTTACTTGAGGAAGCAAATCTTAATTCTGATACAGAGGCTGTAGCGCGCCAAAGTGATCTTGATTTAAATATAGATAGCGTAGCGGTATCTGGCTCAGAACAAGCATTGCAATCACCACCTATGTTGAATCTACAAAACTATCAAGTGGCTAGACGTTATGTCGAGTTGACAAAACTCTTAGCTGCAAATACAAGTATTGCTCAAGAACTACAATCAATCGACAGTAATAGTGAAGCTGAATCTCAAGAATTAGAAGCTATTACACCGTTGGTTCTACTCACCAGAGCAGCTGCTAAAGCTATGCAACAATTTCCTTTAGGTTCTCAAGCTAATGAATTGCTCGTGAGTAAGTTTTCTAAAGCAGGTAGTACCTATCTGAGCTTAGATAATGTTTTAGATCGTTCTGTAGCAGATTTAGTTAAATTGCTTACTACTGATGAATCTAAGCATCTCTGGATTACTAATGAAACAGCAAACTATGAACAAAAGTTGAGTAACAGTGGTGTAGTTGTAGCTGACTTATCTGCTTTCCAGCTTGATGAATTGGTAACCTCGCAGCAGAAGCCTGTGTTAGCGCTTGGGCGTATTGTTCATGAAAATGATAGCTACGTAAGTACCTTGTCTCTTTCTGGTGATGTGGATTTAGAAAGTGCTTCAGCATTTTTGGCAAGAGTGGCTTACCTATTAAGTGATCCGATTAGACTGCTTGTATAGAGCTGATTTGTAATTTAGGCGAGTAAATTTAAATGGGGATCGGGTTTTAAACTCGATTCCTTTTTAATTTTTGATTTGTTTGTAGAAGTTTTAGGGTGGGTCAAAATAATGGGCTAGTAGCACGGGATATCATGGAGTTCAAAGAAGAGGGATTTGTAGCATGGGCTGTGCCATTTAGAAACAACGCCAATCAATCTATTATGTCAAACAAACATGGCAGAAAACGTGTTTTAGACAAGAATAATAAAAATATTCAGCCAGACTAAAACCGCCATGTATGTTGAAGTAGTATTTGCATTAGTAATGTCCACAGTATTGATAGATAATTCAATATCAACTTGATGTTGTTATACCGTGTCCGAAACTAAATGTTGTTAACAAATGAGTTAGGGTTGTCATTTGCTCAACCATATTCTGTAAACTACCTAAATATCTCTATAAAAATGACATCAGACTAACCTACGGATATAAACGGAATAGGTATTATGCCTATAGCGATAATCATTTAAATTTTTAGCTGTGGGAATCTTTTTTGCAATAGCTGAGGTTTTAAAAAAGTCAGGTATTAGACAGAGTCATTAAGCTTAAACTGGTTAAGCTGGACAAGAATTATGAGAAGATTTTCTTTTGGTAAAGCTCTTCTACGATTTGTTTAACCTCAGACAAATCGGCGAGCGGAGGCGAGTAAGAACAAATCCGTTCAGCAGAGGTCAACATTACGTGGAAGCGCTAGTATAAATGCCTAAAGATTTAAAACTAAGAATTAGAAAGGTAAACAATGAAATTAGCAATGGTTGGTTTA
>CALHRJ010000225.1 GCA_938038395.1 uncultured Deinococcales bacterium
ACTGAGGCTAGGATTAAGCCGAAGAAGAAGCTCCAAACTATGACTGGGTTTGAGTCTAGGGTGCGCTCGAGCACACGTGCAACAACCAATATAGCCACACCTATCCCAACCACTAAACTAAGCAAAAACAACCCATTAACCTGCTGAAAAGCTTTGCCAATCTTGCCTTTAAAAACAGCTTGCCAAACCTCTTTATGACCAATTGCCTTGATGCTATCTAACAATTCTTCATAAATACCAAAAATAAAAGCCATGGTTCCACCAGAAACCCCAGGAATCGTATTAGCAATTCCCATAGCTCCACCTTGTAAGGCTACAACAACAAAATCTAAAGGACTTCTAGAAGCTTGACCTATACTATTTGGTACTTGAGAAGCATTGACTGATGATTTAGTGGTCTTTTGTTTTTTAAGTTTCTTTGATTTACTCATGTATAGAAGCATCATAACAAGTTTGTGTGCAAAACAACTTGGGTAAGAATTGCCTATATTCGCATCTTCTGTTCCTCAATTATCCGCTACGAATCCTTTACTCAACCTGTTAAACTAGACTCACCTATGACTGAGACTGAAATAAAAGAATTTGTACTCAATGCAGCTACCGAGCAATCTTTAGAAGATAACACACTTGAAGGCTTAGCTTCGCAACTCTTGTGGCGAATAGGACGCATAGTAGATGACGGTCCTGTAGTCGTGCGCATTGGCTACGCTACGAATGCAAAACGTTTTGCAGAAATGCCTAGGCTAAAGTCTGTAACCGATATGGAACTTGAAGAAGCAATGGTAGAACGGAGCTTTCATGTGGAATGGGTTGGCAGGTAGTTTATTAAAAACTCACAATTACTGACCCTTCACGTAGGACAGAATACGGTGACTTTCTAGTATAGACCGTATTCTTAGATTAATGCTAAACTTTTGGCAGAAATAGGCTTTAGAGTACGTGTTACCACTTATGAATCTACTGAATGTTGAAGTTAAGCAGATACAGTCTAGTTGGTCTACAAACTAGTTAATTAGGATATAAAGATGCAGATAAGTCATAAAGTACCTTTCGAATTTGAACTCAATCTTTCAAAAACAGACGCTATTACCTTTGTGCGTGATGTTGAGAAAAGTCTTAGCCAAGCAGATTTTATTAGAGATTTGTACCGCTACACGGAAACAGATTTGGGTCATGATTATGTAACTGCAAATATTCCTATTAATGCTGCTATGTTTGGTCAACACAAATTAGGCTTTCAAAGCTTACTGATACCAACAGAAAATGGTGCCCGTCTTCAAGCACTTCCCTTAGAAACACCAACCGCTGGTTGGGCAGAAGTAGCGGGTGAAGCTGTGGTTATTTCTAAAGACACTACATCTTTAGTTCGTTATGACTTTGATATCACTATTCACTTACAGTTACCAACACCTGAAAAGTGGGGCGGTCGTGCGCTTATTAAGATGATTGAATTCACAGCGCAGCAGGTGCTTACACGTGTAGCAGAAGAGTTTCCTCGTTCTGTGCAGGCTGCTGCAAAAGAAGTTGAAGCAGCTTATAGCCTTTAACTGTTAGGTTACATTCAAAAAGCTCAGTCAAAAAGCTCAGTCAAATTTCCTCTCCAAAACCTATAACTTTTAGTGTTCTTATTTTTATGGTGATGCCCAGATAAGTTCACGCCATTTAAATAGAGACTCAACTGTAAACTCTATTTTCTTAGCGTTAGCAGTCAACCCCATTTGTGTTTCTTCTAGATCCCTAAGATGATAAACTTCACTTTCTGGATATGCGTTTTCACGAACAAGCGCAAAAATCTGAGGTAAGTATCCTTCATACTCATCACGCGTTTTTGGTTCGCCAGCTATACCAATTGGATCCCAAATATAATGAAGGACCTCATCACAACGCTTGTAAAGTTCAGCCTCTTTTGAGTTTAATTTCTGTTTCATATTTGCAACCTATCTTTTAAGCATCATCACACAACTTAGCTCTACTTTATGTATTGTATGCTTAGGGTGTGAATCCTTCTGACGTACGTGACCCAAGGCTCGAGCCTCTCTTAACACACCAACCAAATCAACTAACACAACTACTCTCTAAAAATATTATCCTACCTAACTACCAAGGTCGCTCAATTGCAAACCTACCTGCAACCATAGGTACCTTACTAGGTGCAGATAAAAACTGGCAATCACCAAATCTAGCAGAAGACCTTCTCCCCTTTCAACAAGATGTTGATAACGTCATCCTTTTACTTGTTGATGGTCTTGGATATATGCGTTTACAGGAAGAGCTGAAAACAGATGAAGCAGGCTTTAAAACTTTACTTGATAAATACGATGGCGATTGTGCCCCAATCACCTCAATCGCACCTTCCACAACCTGCGTAGCGACTACATCTCTTTGGGTGGATGGTTCACCAGCTGCCCAACACGGTATGTTGGCTTTTTCCATGCTACTACCAAGCTATGGACTTGTTGCCAACACACTCTTTTGGCAACCTTGGGGCAAGCTCAATGCACGCTACGGTGAACTTGAAGAATGGAACATAAAACCAGAAGACTTTTTGCCTGTGCCATCGATAGCACAAAACTTAAAAAGACAAAATGTTTCAACGACTGCTATCATGCCAAGTGTATTTACAAGTAGTCCACTTAGTCGTATGCAAATGCGTGGTGCAAATGTAATAGGTCGTGAAAACGAAAGTGATATGTTCTGGCAAATGAAGCAGTGGCTAGATGATTCCCCGTCAAAAAGTTATCTCTATGCCTACTTCCACACTCTCGATACCTTAAGCCACAGATACAGCGTTGAAAGCAGCCTTTGGTCTGCTGTTTGGTCTGACTTTGTTCAACAATTAGGTGGTTTTCTGAAAACTGCTAAAGATCAAAACGGTGGCAAAAAAACGATGGTTCTGGTCTCTGCTGACCATGGTCATATTACAACTTCTAAAGAAACCCAACACTTTATCGAAGACCATCCTGTCATTCTAAGTCACTTACAAATGATGCCAGCAGGTGAACCCAGAATGCTTATTCTCTATACAAAAGAGAGACAGGCATCTGCAGTTATGGACTATGTTAAGAATGAATTGGCAGATTGCTTTTATGCTGTACCATCTCAAGATGCTTTGGATGCTGGACTTTTTGGAACAACAGACAAATTACACCCTGAAACAAGACAGCGTTTAGGTGATGTATTATTGATTTCTAAAGGGCCACATTATTGGGCTAGTAAAGAGCGGGAGTTACCCTTTTTGAGCTACCACGGCGGGCTCGAGCCCGAAGAAATGATTGTGCCCTTAATCTCCTTCTATTTGGAGTGAGCGACTTTACAACCAATTTACCGTAATTGCACCCGAATCCTTAAACTCTGGACTAACTCGGTGAAAACTTTCAAAAAAGAGCTTGCGCGATAACTTACCCATAAACATAACCACACTACGTGCTTGGCTTTCATACTGCCCCATAGCACGGAGTTTAAACTCCAAGTAGTCTTTCATATCTAGATAATGGGTTGGCGGTAAATGCAACTTCGTAACTTCGTCAGGGTGCATAAAATCTGGACGAACAATACCCGCATAAGGTGTTTCGGTCGCATAGTAATAGACAGATTGTGGCTTATGTTCACTTCTTTGCAAAGACTCAAGTACAAGTTTATTAGTGGCTACATGATCAGGGTGACCATTTGAGCCATTTGGCGCAAAGGTAATAATAGATTTTGGTTTTAAGCTTTCTAAACGACTAACAATATCTGCGATGATGACACTCGCATCATATTCTCGCAAACCACCGTCAGGATAGTCTAAAATATGCTGTTCTTGCACACCAAGAATATCTAGCGAGGCCCGCAGTTCTTTTTCACGTAGTTCTGGAAGTTCTTCTTGTGTGCAAAGACCCAAGGTACGACCAGCACCACCTCTTGTTAAAGTTACTGTTGATACAATCTTATCGGCATCGACACATTTTCTTAAGATGCCAGCAGCACTAAAAACTTCATCATCGGGGTGGGGAACAATTACCATTAGTTCGCTTTTAAATTCATTAGGCATAATGAAAGAGTTTACCGCAAAGTTCTTCGAGACTTTAGTAATTTCTCCTGCTATCGATTGTTTTACTTCATTTGGCAACGATTGAATCTTGGCATTGCAGCACGACCTTCATCACTACCGCCCCAATCTTCCAAGCCTGCTAAAGATAAAAGTGTTGGACCACTTTCTTCACCAGCTTCAACAATTAGATAAACAGTACCTTCAAAAAAGTCACTGACTTCGGTACCTTTGAAGCCTTTTAGACCATGACCGTTATATTTGCGCCATTCAGAAGGCTCGAGCTGTGAAATCCCATACCCATCTGGCAAATCAATTTCTGAAAATGGTGACGTCATAAGCTCACCTTCACCAGCACTAGCAAGCCACAACTTTGGGTCAAAAGCCTTACAGTTTCCCTTAAATAAACTTATGTTCAATTGAAAACCAGGTGGTACATCCATACGGTAAACGTCTATTTCACCAGCCTCTAAGTCTCCAAAAATAGCTTTAGATACTCGAATTTCTTCAATTTGATAGCTTGTCTCAAAATTAGGCGATGCTTCATTCCAAAGTGGTTGATGTGCATAGCCAAAACTACTAAGCAAAACTGCTAAGCAAAGAAATAGGAACAATTGATATCTCATAATTGTTCCTATTCTTACTGATTTTTAAATTTATTGCTGCATCCCTGACTGCAATTCAAATCACAAACTAGCTTAGAAATACGTACTAAACGAGCTATTACATAACTTTATTTATGACTAAGTACCAAGTCACAAATAACTTTAACTTTCTTGACATCTAAAATACTGGAGATATTACGTCCTTTAGGGGATTAGTGCCTAGTCAAATAATATAACCTAATTTTGCACATGTCCTTAACTGTCATTTTTTGGTAAATTTGCATCTTCAACAATTTTGTCAACAGCTTTTTTGATACTCGAAACGGCGTCATCTAAATCTTTGACGTTTTCATCCGTAACGTTTGCTTCAATTTCTATAACTTCATCTACTTCAGCATCTGTTGCATTTAAATCAATATCTGCAACTTTGACGTCTTTGGCATCGCTTTTATCAGCATCTTCAGGCATTATATCTACCACAACTGCTTTAGCCTCAGTTTTCTTTTCTGAGCCAGCATTTTGTGAAGCCTTGTCTTTAGAGCTCAAATCCTCTGCACTTAGGTCTTCAGCTGACTGTTCGTCACTTGCAAAGGTTTTAGTACTGTCTGTTTTAGGAGCATCTTCACCAATACGAATATCTACATCTGCTTTGATATCAACCATACTATCTAAAACTTCACGATTTCTAAGCAACAAGAAAGCACCTACGATGATTAACATCAGTGCAAAGAGCATATTGTTAAAAAGTGTTTGTGCAATGATTACTGTACCAATAGCTAAAAGAATAATACCCGGATACAATGGCCAACGCGTTTTATGCTGTTCAATACGGTCAATTGCCACAAAACCAGCACCTAGACCAATTAAAAAGATTCCTTCAAATGAATCTGGGCTAATGAGCTCAAGGACAATACCAGCGGTAACACCTGCCAAAATACAAGCCGGAATAAGTAAGCCATAAGCCTTAGTTCTGTAATAAGCAAAGAACATAACCGCAGAAATCATACCAGTCCATAAAAAGCCTGACTCGTCTCCTACATTGGTAAGTACAGCAAGTAAACCTACACCAACCAGAGCGAGTCCAAGCAATCCCTGTTTGTTTGATGATTTAGAACTTGCTTGAGTCTTTGTTTGGGTGCTTGCAGCTTGCTCATTAATTTCTTTGTGGTCGTCCATTTCGTACTCCTTTTAGTTAGTTGATTCGAATGTATAACTCATATTACTCGTTCTTTTTCATCAAGGCTTCATACCAAAGGATGAGTCTTGTAAATTGCGCTAGTATATTGCCAATATAACTTTGTTGTAATGGTTTATAGCGTAGATTACTTTAATGCATCATGCTTTGCGAAATCGCCATTGAACATTCAACAAGACTATTCATAGCTTTCTTAAGGACATATTGAAAAAGCTATTAGGGTTTGGACTAACACATAACTATGCGCTATCTATTATTAAGTGATATACATGCAAATTCCGTTGCTTTAGAAGCAGTTCTGAAACATTCCCAGAAAAAAAAGTGGGATAAGGTTCTTTTTTTAGGTGATGCGATCGGCTACTACACTGATCCAGAACCAGTGTTGAGCTGCTTGCGTGAGCTCGAGCCTGAAATTTGCCTCATGGGTAATCATGATCAAATCTTAGTGGACCTAGATACAGGTGCTGGCAATACTACGGGTACCAAAAGCGTAGTGGTTAAGCTCGTTCAAAGACACCAAGAAATAATTTCTGACACAAACCGTGACTTTATCAAAACATTCACTATGCAAGAACAAAGTTCCTACTGGACAGCTGTACATGGCGCACTTTCGGAACCTTGGGATTACATAGATAACTTAATGGTTGCTCAAAAGAACATCCCACTCTTTGAGAATCGCTTATGCTTTTATGGTCATACGCACTTGCCAGGTATCTATGCTACTACAGAATCTTCAAAAGGCTCTCTTTGGCGAACAATGCCTTTTAAAAGTGATCATATGGTTTACCGTATTCCTCCAAAAGCTAAACTAATGTTTAATCCTGGTTCGGTAGGTCAACCTCGTGACCATATTCCAAAAGCTAGTTACGCAATCTTTGACGAAGATAACGAAGCTATAGAAATGTTCCGAACAGAGTTCGATATAGCAAAAGTACAGAAGAAGGTTGTAGAGCACGACTATCCTGAAGTTCTAGCACTTCGTTTAGCACAAGGACGCTAACGCTAAACGTAGCTTTACTTTAGGCAGTACTTCTAGCGTTCCCACTTAATGTTGACCTCTGCTGAGCGGATTTGCTCTTACTCGCCCTGTGTGTTCTTCACAGACATCTGCCTCGCCGATTTGTCAGAGGTTCAACAAATCGTGGAAGAGCTTTTCAATCAATTTGAACAACCACAAAAAAGCACCCTCAAGTTGAGGGTGTTTTTTTATAGGAGGAAAATTTTTAAGTTTAAACTTACTCGTATACTACAGTGGCTGAAGCTGTTGGGAAGCTATCTAGATTCTGACCTAAGCTATAACTAACTTTTGTAGTTGCATCTGTTGGAGAAGGACCTGCAAGTGGCTTAAATGCAAATGGTGCTGCACTGTCATCTGCTTCTGGCTCAATTGAAATTACAACTGTATTACCAACTAAGCTTGTTGGAAAGCGAGCATCATTTGCAACAAAATCTTCTCCTGGGAATGGTGGAGCATCTGCAGGGCCGCTAAATGGAGCTGCGTCATCTGGACCAGATGCTGAAGTAAATCTACCAGTTGTAACTGGTGCACCATCGATAACAACCCAACCTTCGTATTCCCAGCCTTTTGGCAATTCTGGCAAGTTTAAAGCTGCTGCTGGTGAACCTGAGCTTAGGTCTATAAACCAAACACCACTTAATTCGTCATCGGTACTTTCGGTAGTAGGTGTAGCTAAGATAAATTTTCCTGCAGCACTTGTAAAATCATTACCTAAAGCATCTTTGTGTCCTGCAGTTAAGCTTGAAGCGCCATTAGTTAGATCACCAGCTAGAACGTGTGTATCTGCTGGAATGGTGTCTGTATCGCCACTAGGCTCGATTGTAAGAACAATTGCACTAGCATTACTGATATCAACATCAACTTTAAAGTCAGAGATTGCAGCGCCATTTAAATCAACAAGGCCACCCTCTTTAACATTGAATTTACCAGTGGTTACTGGTGCGCCGTCTACAATTGCCCAACCTTCATAGTGAAAGCCGTTAGCTAAGGCTTCTAAACCTGTCGTTTGTAGTGTTAGCGTTGAACGCTTTGCCACTTCTGTTTGGCTACAGGCAGATAGAACTGCTGCGATTATAACAACTATTGCTACGGAGAATACTCTGGTACGGAACATATTTTTCATCATTAACCCTTCTTATTTTTGATTACTGAATACGGACCAAATGGGTTGGCTTGTTTTCAGCAATAAGAGAGTTTAGGATTGAAAAATCACATCAAAATCACGTAAATATCACAAAATTATCACCGCATTTTTCATTATTTATAGAATACTATAAATAATGAAAAGCCTAATCGCTATTTGGTATTTTATTTTACCGAAAGAGGTTTATCTTTTAACTATAATCCTGCTGATTTGCCGTAACTAATCTTAATTAAGGCTCAAACAATGTCACTCTTTTTCAATACTTTAAGTGCAGCTTGATAGCCTTGTTCAATCGCCTCATCAGCCCTAAAAAAATCCTCAACTCCAAATTGCGAATCCAATTCAGGGCGAATAAGTACCTCAGGTGGCTGCATACTTAAGCGCATTTCTGTCAGTACTCTTTGAGGAACATCAAAAGACTTCATAAACAGTTCCATAGTCAAGCCACGATTAAGTAAATCGGCAATAGGATTTTTTTTCCCAGTAATTAAACTATAAAAGTTTTCAAACATACTTGGTTTTGTGGGCTCAAACTCCAACCTACGGTGTGGTGGTGCTGCTATGTCTACAGCAATAACTGGTTTTAAGGTCATGGTTCTAATGATGTCAACAGGCAAATTATTGAGCAATCCACCATCAACTAAATATCGTTCTTCATGTTTTACAGGACTTAATAACCCTGGTAAAGCGCTTGTTGCCCTTAATGCGGGTATCAAGTCTCCAGAATTAAATACAATTAGACTGCCAGTTTGAACATCAACAGCCGTCATACTCAAAGGCAAGCTTAAATCGGAAAACTTTTCTGGTAAATGCTTAGAAAGTAATTCACTAATGCCCTTACCCCCAATAAGACCACCATACTCTCCAAAGTCTAAAAGTTTAAGGAAATTGATTTTTTCAGTTATCTCTTCCATACTTGCGGCATCAAAACCTGCTCCATGAAATGCGCCAATAATCGCACCCATAGAACAACCCGCAATTGCAACAGGTTTCACCTTATATTCTTCAAAGGCTTTAAACACACCAATATGTGCCAACCCTCGGGCACCGCCGCCGCTTAATACTAGACCTATCTCCATAAGGTAAACTATATCAACAAAAACGTGTCTATAAAAGGAGTTGGACCTTGACTAAATCATCTCAAACACCCTCTATTATCATTGTTTATATTAGTTTGGAAATTCCAAGTCCATGAGTGCCCCACTAGCAGGTCTAAAAATCCTAGATTTTTCAAGCCTCTTACCAGGTCCGTTTGCAACTATGATGTTGGCTGACCTTGGAGCAGAAGTAATACGAATAGAAGCACCTAAGCGACCAGAAATCACAAAATTGATGCCACCAATTGATGAAAACGGCATATCATCCACACACGCCCTTTTAAATAGAAGTAAACGGAGCCTCGGCTTAAACCTAAAATCAGAAGCTGCCATTAAAATCGTCAAAGCCTTAATAAGCGACGGCTTTAATATAATAGTTGAACAGTCACGTCCAGGAGTTATGACACGGCTAGGTGTAGGCTACGAGACTCTGAAAGAGGACTTTCCCGATTTAATCTATTGTTCTCTCACAGGCTATGGTCAAACTGGACCCTATAAAGACCGTGCTGGTCATGATTTAAATTATTTGGCCCTTTCTGGAATGTTAGGACACTACGGTAGACAGAATTCAAAAGTGCCTGCGCCCTTACCTGTCCAAGTTGCTGATATTGGGGCTGGCAGCATGCATCTGGTCATTGCTTTGTTAAGTGCTGTGATTAGACGTGGTACAACTGGTGAAGGTGCGGCAGTAGATATCTCTATGCACGATGGTGCTTTGGCGTGGAATAGTTTAGCTATTGCCGAAACCGTCGTTAGTGCTGAAAGCCCCGTTGCTGAAAAAGGAATATTGACTGGTGGTAGCTTTTACGACCTTTATGAAACAGCAGATGGTCGACAACTTTCTGTTGGTTCTCTAGAACCTAAATTTTGGTCAGGCTTTTGTCAAGCTATTGGTCGTGAAGACTTGATTGATATTGGGCAAGACTTTAGTTATGAAAATCAGCAAGGCTTTAAAGAAGACTTAAGAGCTATTCTTAAATCAAAAACTTTGGCTGAATGGGAAAATGTTTTTAGTGATATCGATGTTTGTGTCGAAGCTGTTTTAAGCAGTAAAGAGGCTTTAGAACATCCACATACTATTGCTAGGAATATGATGGTTGAAGTTCCTGTTTTGGATCAGTCTGGGGAGTTAGGGGGCTCGAGCCAACTCCAAGTAGCCTCCCCTATCAAACTTTCAGGACACACTCCAAGCTACAAATTTGCAGGTACAAAACTTGGCGCACATTCTACAGAAATCCTAAAATCTATTGGCTACAGTCAAGAAGAAATTAAAAAACTAAAGAGTGAAGAAATTGTAGCCTAAAACCAAAGCCATCTCAACCAAAGCTATTTCAACCAATGCTATCTAAATATATCCATCCAAGAAAGTCCGTCTTCTGTTGTGGCCTTGGGTCTATACTCCGCACCAATTGGTGCGTCATAACCCATATCTTTCAACACTTCAAAAACATGCCTGTAGTTTAACTCACCTTCATCTGGTTCTGAACGATTAGGAACTGAAGCAATCTGAATATGTCCAATGATATCTTGCAAATCTCGCAATCGTCTAGAAATGTCACCTTCCATAATCTGAATGTGATAGCAATCAAACATTAGTTTAAGATTATCAGCAGCAACTTCTTCAATAATCGTTTTAGCTTGTTCAGAGGTCTGTAAAAAGTAGCCTGGTGCATCAAAATGATTGAGTGGTTCAATCAAAATCGTCATACCCATATCAGATGCTTTAGAGGTTGCGTAACTTAAATTATCAATAAGGGTTGCTTCAGCAGCTTTTCCTGATGCATTTCCTGCCATAACATGGATGTTTACTGCATTGATTGCTTGAGCATAACTAAGTGCTTGGTCTATCGAGGCTCGAGCCTCACTCTCACGCCCGACTAAAGCAGCAAGTCCACTTTCTCCAGCAGCAACATGGCCACGAACAGTGTTTAAACCCAACATGTTTAATCCAGTTTCAATCAGTGCTTGATTGACATCTTCTACAGGAATCTCATAAGGCCAGTGACATTCAACAGCGTCAAAGCCTGCTTTTTTTGCTGCCCTAATTGCATCGGGCAAAGCTAATTCTTTCCAAAGAAATCCTAAATTTGCAGAAAATTTTGTCATAC
>CALHRJ010000226.1 GCA_938038395.1 uncultured Deinococcales bacterium
GTATTTCAGTAACCAGTATTGCTTCTAAAATGAGCGTGGTCATTCCTATTTTAATTGGCATAACTATTTTAAATGAACAGGTAAACTTGTTAATCATTGCAGGAATTCTATGTGGTCTTTTAGCAGTCTATCTTTCCGCAACCTCTAGTGGTACTTTAGAACTCAAAAGTTTTAAGTGGCCACTTATTCTATTTGTTGGTTCGGGCTTAATAGATGCAACCTTTAAAGGTTTTCAAGTTTTAGGACTAACCCAAGCGCAGTTCCCAACCTTCATGATTACGGTCTTTGCCTTTGCTTTTTTGAGTGGGCTTATCCATCACTTTTTCAACAAAGATCGCTCGGTCACTAGAGCTAGTCTTATTGCTGGTGGATTTTTAGGACTAGCCAATATGGGTACAGTTTACTTCATCTTATTGGCTTTAGCTGTACCTTCTGTCGCTAGTATATTTGTGTATTCCATCAATAGTTTTGGGATTGTATTTGCGTCTACACTGGTTGCTGTTGTTTTGTTTAGAGAGAAGCTCGAGCCTAAGGGTTGGCTCGGTTTATCGCTAGCAGTTATATCCATTGCTTTACTTTATTTCGGTAATATTTGACCGCACATTTCAAACCACAATAAGTATCTTTAGCTGTTTAACCAATAACTTCGCTATACTTTTCCCAAACTAATCTGCAAACTAATATCTCTACCCAACACAACTTTTGTAATAAAATTGCATGTCAAAATTCTTATTCTTAACACACTTCTTTTTCGACATTTTTTCGACATGTGAGCATATAGATTAAGTCGTTTTAAGATTAAATAGTCAACTCAAACCTGTTCTATTTAACACAAATTAATACCGTATTATCTTGCTAACTAAAGGACATATTAAGTGACATGGTGTTTATTGTTTTCAAACGAATCCACCACTAACGAATCCACAAAATGTCTAATAGGTCTAATGGATTTTTATGAATATTATCGACTTATATGTTTCTATTTGGATAGACTAGTGCTGAAACTACAAACATATGCCTCATGAATTTGTAGTTTGGTAAATCAGCATATAGAACTATCTAAAGTCTCTGGTAAGTGATTTACATACTAATCAAAAGGAAGAGAATTCTGGGAGGAATTTGATGGAGAAATATGCTTTGGAAACGCCAAGATTGCAACTCAATCATCAGGCGTCATGTTTAACATGCCTATTTTCTGATGTACCCTTTAAGGTGCAAGCATGAAAAGTCAGTTGAAAAATACTTTTATAAGCCGCTTAAAAATAGTTAGTTTTGTTTCACTCATCCTAATATTAGGAGCATGTAGTTCTGATACAACTGGCGGAACTACCACTAGCACAAATACTACACCTGAACGCTTCAATCTCAACACGATTGATTACGAAGCAGGTTTAACTATTAATTATGCTGCAGGTATGGGTGGTCTTCAAACACAAGCTACCGAGCTATTAGCTAATCCCGGCTTTAATTCAAATTCAGATTGGTTTAACTGTGCAAATGCGGCAAACTATACCATAGTCAACGGTGCCTTAGAACTCTCTGGCACATCAGCTTGTGTGTATCAAACAGTTGTTGCATCAGCAAATGAGACCTATAACTTAGCTTGTGATTCAACCTCTAGTGCAGATTTCTCAAATGTAACACTAAGTATGTTAGATTCCAACTATGCTGCTATTGTTGATGCCAGTGTTCTTGTAAATGACAGAACTGCGCAGCCCTCTGTTGTTACAAGTTTAGATGCCCCTGCAAACACTGCCTATGTAGCAGTTACCTTTTACTCTGAAGGTCCAGCTAAACACGAAAGTTGTTCGCTTACAACTGGCTCAGTTACCCCACCACCACCTCCTCCGCCACCTCCTCCACCATCTAATGGTGATGAGTTGCTAAGCAACCCTGGTTTTAATACAACTTCAGATTGGTTTAACTGTGGTAATGCAGCCAACTATACTATAGTCAACGGTGCCCTAGAACTCTCTGGTTCATCGTCCTGTGTGTATCAAACAGTTGTTGCCACACCAAACGAAAGCTATACTCTAGCCTGCGATTCAACCTCTAGTGCAGATTTTTCTAATATCACGCTTAGTATGTTGGATAGCAACTATAGTGCTGTTGTAGCAGATAGCACACTTGTAAATGACACAACACCACAGCCTTCTGTTGTTATGAGTTTAGACGCTCCTGCAAACACGGCATTTGTAGCTGTTACCTTTTACTCTGAAGGTCCAGCTAAACACGAAAGTTGTTCCCTTACAACTGGCTCAGTTACGCCACCACCTCCTCCTCCACCGCCGCCACCTCCTCCTCCGCCACCTAGTGGTGATAACTTACTGATTAATGGTGGGTTTGAAAACGGTCTTACAGGTTGGGTAGCTTGCTCTGCACAAGGTCTTAGTACAGATGGTGATGCAGCAAACAGTGCATCTGCACTACGAGTTGCCAATGGTTGTATTTACCAACAATTAGACGCTTCAGCAGGTGCAAACTTAACCTTAAGTTGTCAAGGCAAACGCAGTAATTCAAATTGGACAAGTATGACACTGAGTTACTCAAATAGTAATTTTGCAGTGTTACAAAATAAGCTTGAAGCAATCACAAGTACAAGTTATCAAAATTACAGTGCTAACTTAACTGCTCCAGCAAATACACGCTACGCAGTTGTAACACTTTATAGTGAATCAGTTGCACACTTTGATAACTGTAGTCTTAGTGGTGAAGGAACTAACCCACCACCTCCTTCTGAACAAGATTCAGTTATTGTTGCATCTAATGGTAATGGTCAATGGAGTGGTGTACAACAGTGGCCTCTAATTGCTACACACATGGCAAACTTAACCGATGGCCGTGTACTTGCATGGTCTTCTTATGATGTCAATGGTTTTGGCGGTCGTCCAGACGCAAACTATACCCAAGCAACCATCTTTAATCCAGCAACAGGCACATTCCAAGATGTTGATAACCCAACACATGACATGTTCTGCGCAGGTCTAGTAACACTTTCTGACGGAAGTATTTTGGCTGCTGGTGGTGGCGATGGAAATACCAGTCGCAGTAAAGTGAGTTACTTCAAAAACAATACATGGCAGCGTCTAGCAGATATGCCAAACCCACACTGGTATGGAACTGCAGTTGTCGATTCTAATGACAATGTTCTGGTCTCTTTAGGTGCAAGCTCAGGACGAAAAACAGATTTCTTAGCTAATAATGGCACATGGAGAAATCTACCAAATGTAAACCTTGCTGGTACAGCACAAGCAGGACTCGAAACACCTGATTGGTATCCTCAAATGCACTTAAGTCCAAGGGGTACAGTTTTCCACTCAGGTGGCACACTACAAATGCACGAAGTATCTACAGCAGGTAATGGCACGACAACTGCGAAAGGTAGTCGTAACCAAGATGGCGTAACTGATGAAGTTTATCGTCAATGGGCTACTGCCATCATGGTTGATGAAGGTAAAATTATGCTGACGGGTGGCACACCTAAACAAACTACCCCAGGCAGTATAAATAGTAGCGTTATGATTGATATTAATAGCAGTAATCCTGTTGTGAGCAAAATTGCTCCAATGCGCTACACACGTACCTATCACGATACATTGTTGCTACCAAATGGTGAAATCTTTGTAGTAGGCGGTAATGGTACAGGTGTTGAATTTAATGACCAGCAATCACGCCTTATCCCTGAAATCTATAATCCAGCAACAAACACTTGGCGCGAAGTCTCTGGTATGAGCGTGCCTCGCAATTATCACTCAACTGCTACGCTCTTGCAAGATGGTCGAATCTTAGCTGCTGGTGGTGGTTTGTGTCGTTGCGCTGCAGATCATCAAGATGGTCAAATCTATTCGCCACCTTACCTCTTTAACGCCAATGGAACAGCGGCAGCTCGACCTGCAATCAGTTCAGCACCAAACACTATCAATTATAGTCAAAGCTTTAATGTAACTATGTCAGGTTCTGGTGCAAATGACATCGCTCGCTTTGTGATGATCAAGCTTTCTGCTGTCACGCACCAAATGAATAGTGACCTTCGTCAAGATGCACTTCGTTTTACAAATCAAGGCAATGGTAGTTATCAACTTATTGCTGGCAGTAACAGAAATGTTGTCACTCCTGGTAACTATTATCTCTTTGCAGTGAATAGTTCTGGTGTTCCTTCAGTTGCAAAAGTAATAAAAATTGGTTCAACGTCTGGTAATCCTACCAACTAAAGTCAAGTCCAATTTCACAATTAAGCTCGAGCCACTAATCATAGTTGCTCGAGCTTTTTAATACCTTACTGTATTGCTTTATCTGGGGAATGTATACTAGATAATGATTTCAAATGATAATTTAGAGCTCGAGCCAACAACCTCCTTTGAAGGTAATAATCTAGAATTTGATTTTCCGAACTTAAAAATTGGTGTTGCCGAATACGACAAAGGTCCTACAGGATGTACTGTCTTCTATTTTCCAAAAGGTGCAGCAACCGCCATAGACACCCGTGGTGGTTCTGTAGGCAGCATCGGAAACTTCGACTGGAATCATGCCATTTGTTTAGCAGGTGGTTCACTTTACGGACTTGAGGCAGCCACAGGTGTATCGGCTGAACTCTTTGCCAAGGCAAACTACGGAATAACCTTCGATGAAATCGCTGTAGTATCTGGCGCAATTATCTATGATTATCCCCCCAGAAAAAATTCAATCTATCCAGATAAAGACTTAGGAAGAGCTGCTATCAAGGCCGCTCAATCTACAAAATCATGTAGTTTCCCAATTGGCAAACGTGGAGCTGGCTGCTCTGCAACGGTAGGAAAATTTGATTTTGAAGGAGAATCTGCTGGACAAGGTGGGGCATTTAGACAGGTTGGGGAAACAAAAATTGCGGCCTTTAGCATTGTCAATGCCATTGGTGCAATTGTTAACCGACAAAACCAAGTCGTGAGAGGTAATTTGAACCCAAAAACTGGTGAGCGGCGACATGTCATTGAGGACATAGACACTTGGCTAGCAAATTCCGATTGGGCTAGCGAAACACAAAACAAGACAACTGGCAATACTACCTTGACTGTAGTTGTAACCAATCAAAAACTGAACTCCGTTTCACTTCAACAATTAGCAAAACAAATCCATACCTCTATGGGTCGCGCTATCCAACCTTTTCATACTAAATTTGATGGTGACGTTCTCTATATGGTTTCAACAAACGAAATTGATAACCCTAAATTACCTGACGTCGGATTAGGTATCATTGCTTCAGAAGTTGTTTGGGATGCAGTTTT
>CALHRJ010000227.1 GCA_938038395.1 uncultured Deinococcales bacterium
GCTTCAATTTGGATTTGCTTAAGTGGTTGTGGGCATTTAGAAATGCATGTAATGAAGCACAAATGCTTGCTGGCGCTGAGGTGCTGTTACAACTCAACCAACAGAGTTTAGAAATGTTTCGTGATTTAGCTGCTGACCCAAATCTTGACTTTGATTATGTAGAAGATGGTTTGCTGCACTTGCATTTGTCAGAGGCTTACCGACAAGCAGGTGAAGTAGAAGCTGCGCTTTTAAATAGTTTAGGTGTAACGGCTGAGGTTTTGGATCGAGAAGGTGTTTTGGAGCTCGAGCCCAAACTCCAAGAAGGCGTAACCTCTGGTGTCTTTTTCCCCGACCACGCAAGGGTAAACCCAAATCAGCTTGTGAATGTTGTGATGGCTCGAGCCGCCCAAGAAGGCGCAACTATCCAAACGCACACGACAGTTACAGGATTCGAAAAGCAAGGCAATCACATCCAAAAAGTCAAAACAGATAAAGGCGACTTCGAAGCTAATGAAGTGATTTTGGCAGCAGGTGCATGGTCATCCATACTAGCCAAACAACTAGGCGCACCCATTCTTATGGAACCAGCAAAAGGTTATAGCGTCACTGCAAAAAGAAAATCCCCAGAACAAGGCCCAAGTCGTTCAATTGCAATTGATGATTCAAAAGTAGCAATCACACCTTTAGACTCAGACCGCTATAGGTTTAGTAGTACCCTAGAATTAGCAGGCTTTGATTTGTCGCTGAACCAAAAACGTTTGGACGTGAACTTAAAAACTTTGCAAACTGTATTACCAAATATGCAGGATATAGATGTAGAAGAAACATGGTCAGGGTATAGACCGCTTACACCAGATGGCTTACCGTTTATTGGTCGCAGTGAGCGAATAGCTAATCTTATTTTTGCTACAGGTCATGGCATGTTAGGCATTACGCATGGACCAATTACGGGTAAGTTGGTTACGGAAATTTTGACTGGGCAAGAATCATCGATTGATTTAGCAAGCATGAAACCTGAACGGTTTTAAAAGAGCCAATACTTGTATAGTGTGTTTGGTGATTATGCTTCAACAGATGGAACAAGGTTATAAGCTTGAAACTGCTTACCTTGATATGATTGTTACAGATTTACCTCAGCCTGCTATTCATTCGGAAGCTGAGCTTAGAATTTGTAAACAGGCTTGGCGTGAGATGGCTTTTGTTAGTAGTAGCACTTCCACGTAATGTTGACCTCTGCTGAACGGATTTGTTCTTACTCGCCTCCGCTCGCCGATTTGTCTGAGGTTCAACAAATCGTGGAAGAGCTTTAGTTAGTAGCCAAATCTAGTTTTAAACGTAGACTACTTGACACTTATAATAGGGAAACATCTTGAATAATAGACAAATAGACTTACTAGGTTGGATACTCTTCATCATCTCAGCAATTGGTTTTATCATCGCAAGTTGGGGTAATTTCTGGGCGATGTTCGGCAGTGTGTTCTTCTTACTTGCTTGTTTAGTATTTTTGATTCCCTTTTTTCGAGATGATTCTTGAACAGGCAGATAGATAATGATTTCTAATACATTTTGAGTAGCATGGCAGTTCCAAATTGCATGGTGATCTGGCTGCATCCCTTTAAGGGCTGAAAACAACTTCAATTAAGGAATTATGAAATTTTTTATACTAAAACCGTCATTTTAGATAACTACTAACCAAACAAAAGTTCTAAAGTAAGAGTTAAATAAGATTGATGAATTGCATCTTCATGTTTACATAACATGATATTCAATTTCTAAAACCAAAGCCCTTGTTTTGATTGCTAGATGAGGGCTGGATAACGGCACTAGTATTAAGGTAGTTAGCGTATATAGAGATGCTAGAGGGCTATAACTAAAAGGGGTGCGCTACAAAAAAACATAACGCAGATATAACAGAGTGAGCATTAAAGTTGTTGTACTAGAACAAGTGCCAAAGGAGAGTAGTCTGAAAAAACCGATAGCAAAATTTACATGTTAAAATAGAAAACTATAAAATTCGAAACGTTCTTGAGGAGGGACAGATGAAGAAGGCAAAAACCGTAGCGTCAACTATAGTGTCAACTATGGCTATAACAATGATAGGACTCTTAGTCCTAATAGCCTGCGGAACAGCAAAAGTCGTAGACCTACCAACAGCTATACCTATAGATAAAGCACCAGTCGGGCGAATACTGCCTGAAGTTAAAGGTTTAAGTATTGGACTAGGTAGTGCCTTTAGCGATGAAGACGGCGCCCTAAGCTACGCAATCACAGGAAATACAGTACCAACCGTAGCAACAGCGAGCTTAAACCTTACAAATAAAACCTTCAATCTAAATTTCTTAGATATGGGTAGTACTGTTGTAACTCTTGAAGAACGTTATCAAAACAATAGCTTAAGAGGTACAACAAGACTTCAAATAGACATTACGCCACCAGCACTACCCGTTGATAAAGAGGGTGTGGCAACACAAGCACTAAGTAATCTTGCTGATGTGAGCATTACAGTTTTAGAAACCTTTAATAACGATGCCACAGTTAAGCTTGGTAACTTGACCAACAGCAATACAAATGTCTTA
>CALHRJ010000228.1 GCA_938038395.1 uncultured Deinococcales bacterium
AAATCCATTGTTAGCGTGTCGTTTTCAACAACGAGTGTCATAAGTGCTACACCATGTTCGTGGGCATCTGCATCTACAAAGCCTTCATCTTGAGCAAAGCTAGCGTTAGTGAGTAGAAGGGCGGTGAAAATTATTAGTGCATGAGTTTTTAACAGTGTTTTTAACATAGATAACTCCTTAGGGATTGTTGCAGTTGGCGCAGAGACCGTGCAGCTCGAGCTGTGGGCTATTCAAACTAAATCCTGATTTCTCAATACTAGACTCAAGTTCATCTTGCAAGCCTTTTCGAATACCGATTTCTTGAACATCATGGCAACTATCACAAATCAAAAATTGGGGTACTTCGTGTTCATGGTCACAGGTTAAGTGTGAACATATCAGATACTGATTGGTTGTCGACAACTTATGGACGAAGCCTGCTTCAGTCAAAAAATCTAGCATTCGGTAAGCAGACATGGCAGAAAGCGCATCGGCATAGATTGCTTGGTAGCTAGAAATTAGGTCATAGGCAGACAAGGGTGACGTAGCAGCGATTAAAATTGTTAAAACTTTCTGACGTTTTGCTGTGAGCCTCAAGCCAGTGGTGGCACACTCAGTTTCGATTTTGTTTAGTACTGCTTGTTGAGGTTTTGACAAATTCATATTCGTTACACAATTTTCCTTTACATTTATATATATGACATTATATATACAAATGTCATTGGCTTATTCCAACGACTTAGGATATGTTATAACATAACATTTAGGATTTTGTCCTAAGTGAATTTCATAAAGATTTGAAGGTTCCTTTTATGCTAAGGCAAAATAATATAAATAAACATACACCTGTGATTCTTAAAACTATCTTAAGTGGGCTATTCGTAGTTCTTTTGTCGTGTCTTTTATCGGTAGCTTTTGCTGATGACCCTGAAGCGGGTAAAGCGCTTAAGTTAGATAAGCAAGCTAAGTTGGATGTACTAAAAGAGCTCGAGCCTATGGCAATTATGTGGGATGGCCTAATGCCTGAAGGTTACATACCAGACCCACAAGTGTTTTTGTTTAACATAGGTCCAGATCCAACAGCGTTGACCAGTGCACTAGATAGCACACCTATTGTTGAATCATTAGATGGTCAACAAATCAGTATTCCAGGTTTTGCCGTGCCTTTAGATGGCGACGCTGATATGGTAACAGAATTCTTGCTAGTACCTTACTTTGGTGCCTGTATTCACACCCCACCGCCACCAGCGAATCAAATGATTCATGTCATACCAAAATATCCACTTTTACAAGATGAATCGTGGGATGCAATTACAGTTGTTGGTACTTTGTCAGCGATTGGTGTTACAAGTGAATACGGTGCAGCAAGCTATAGCATGACAGATGCAATCTTAATACCTTATCTGGAAGAAAGCAGCCAATAGCCAAAATTATTTTAAGAAATACACACGTGTAATTCAGCTAACCGTTCTACTCTCGATGAATAAGTTTCCAAGTTTAGTTGTTAACTTACAGGAATGACTTACTTGAATAGAAGGATGGCAGTTTAGTGTTTAAGACATGTGTGTATATTTTTATCATAGCGAGTATACTACTTTTGAGTAGTTGTGAACCTGCTAATCCACAGGCTGGACAGCCTTTAAGCATTTCTAAACAAGTTAAAACAGAGGTTTATAAAAACTATGAGCCGACCACACTTACTTGGAGAAGTCTGATCCCTGAAGATTATACTTTTGAGTATCAGTATCAAAGCTTGTATCCGTGGATGAGTGAAGAGGAAGCCACCGAAACATCTGATGGGCTATTAGAATCAACACCTGTAGTGGAGAGCTTAGACCAGCAAGAAGTACGATTATCTGGCTATGTTGTACCGCTGACAAGCGACGCAGATTCGATAAGTGAATTCTTGTTGGTTCCTGTTGAAGGCGCTTGTCTTCATGTGCCTGCACCACCTGCAAATCAAGTTATTCATGTTAAACCCCACTATCCATTACTTATGGATGAATCTTTTGGTATTTTGAATGTTGTTGGAACATTAACCTCTAAGGGTGTTTCGGGTCCACTTGCTGCAGCAAGCTATAGTATGGATCAAGCACTTCTTGAACCTTATAGCGAGAAGGCGATTGTTCCAGATACTGGTAGAGCTACCCATGCGGAACGTGGACGAAATTAGTTTTGCTTTTTAACTGAAGTAGCTAACACCAATAAGAGATAATCATAAAATTCAACCTTGAGATAATTGAATCTTGAGATACTACTTAAGCCATGTTTGCCTTTTTGATGTACAATAAAAGCAATCATGAAAATATCTTTGTTTCTTAGCTGTTACAACGACACCTTATTCCCAGAAGCTTTGAAAGCTACAGTTCAGGTTTTGGAACGCCTCGGTCATGCGGTAGATGTGCCTTTGGCACAAACTTGCTGCGGGCAGATGCACTTCAACACAGGCTACCAAAACGAGTGTATGCCCATGCTTGAAAACTTTTTAAAAGCATTTGAGGATAGTGAAGTGATTGTGTCTCCTTCTGCGTCTTGCGTGGGTATGATTCGCGATTACTACCCTTACTTAGCTGAGCAAAAAGGCGACGAAACTATGCTGGCAGCAGTCAATGATTTGAATAGTCGGCTTTTTGAATTATCTGAATTCTTAGTCAATAAACTTGAGATAGAAGATGTGGGTGCGTATTATCCACATAGGGTTACAGTGCACACAACCTGCCACTCTATGCGAATGCTCAAAATAGGCGATGCACCTCAAAAATTATTGCGAAATGTTCGAGGTATAGATTTAGTAGAGCTACCTGCTGCAGATGAATGTTGTGGTTTTGGTGGAACCTTTGCTGTAAAAAATGCGGACACATCGATTGCAATGTTATCTACTAAAGTAAAAAATATTTTAAATACAAATGCTGAAGTTTGCACTGCTGCCGATACGTCTTGTTTAATGCATATAGGTGGAGGTTTACACCGCTTAAGAACAGGAATCAAGACGATTCATTTGGCAGAGATTCTAGCCTCAACTGAGGAAGGTGGACAACATGTCTCTTAGCCCAAAAAATGCCGTTCCACTTCCTCTATTTCAAAACTCAGCAACGGCAAAAATCAATGACAGTCAGTTAAGGCGCAACCTTGGTAAAGTAACGCAAGCTATACGAGTTAAACGTAGTAATGTTGTGGGTGAAAAGAATGACTGGGAAGCGCTGCGAGATGCAGGCTACGACATCAAAACAAAGCTGTTGCGTAACCTTGATAGTTATTTACTAGAACTAGAAGCATCGGTTGAGCGAGTGGGTGGTAAGGTTCATTGGGCAGATACTGCCGAAGATGCCAACCGAATAATTGTTGATTTAGTTAAGTCGCATGGGGCGAAAGAAGTCATCAAAGTTAAGTCGATGACGACTGAAGAAACTAAGATGAATGATGCCCTTGAGCGAGAAGGCATTCAAGCAATTGAAACTGACTTGGCTGAACTCATAATCCAATTAGCACACGAAGAGTCATCGCATATATTGGTTCCTGCAATTCATAAGAACCGTTCTGAAATTCGTGAGCTGTTTATAAGAGAATTGAATGAGCCTGACTTAACCGATGAACCTGTTGAACTTGCTGCTGCTGCAAGACGTTACTTACGTCAAAAGTTTTTA
>CALHRJ010000229.1 GCA_938038395.1 uncultured Deinococcales bacterium
CTCAAAGTTGATGTCCTGTATTCCAAAAGCATTTGCACCACCTTCAGGGTAGCTATAAGAAAGTCCTTGAATCGATACTGTATCTAAAGTATCAGCCACTATAGATTCTTTCGCTCGGTTAATCTGGCTAAAGCCATCAGGCTCGAGCTCAACTATCTCCTTTAATAAAGGATTCTCTAATTTAGTCCTTTTACTCCGTTGAAAGAATACCTGCTCAGGCCTGACAATCTGCTCCGCAGGTGCATCATGCAAAAGCTTATCCATACGTTCAAAAGAAACTGACCCACGTTTGTAGTTCGCCATCATGTCACCAATAAAGCCCATGCGCCAAGACAAGCGTGGCATGTACGCCATGAACAAAGCAAAATCACCAACCGTAAATTGACCATCTTGCATCTGACTAGCTGCAAAGAATAGAACAATTGCAGTACCTATGTGAACCATGTTTCGGTTAACACTACCTAGTAATTCGTAGACCATCACATCTTTTAAAGCAGTACGTTGCCTCGTCTTATTCAGACCTTCAAAGTGCGTGAGCATACTAGCTTCTTTACGGGCTATCTTCACCGCTTGTACTGAATTAAAGAGTTCACCAATAAATCCAGTCACAGCCTCTGTAGCTGCACGACTCTTCCTACGAAGGTTTCTAACATAAGGCATGAATAGTCGTGTTGCAAATAGAATTGCAACCATAGGCACAAGCATAAGCCCAGTCATGAGGGGTGAGATCGTAAACATAATGACGCAAGCAACCACCATATAAATTGCCATACCAAAAAAGTCAGTCCAGTTTTCTATAACTTGATTCACTGTGTCAGTATCGTCTCTAAAACGGCTGACTGCTTCACTGCTGCTGTCCGTCATAGGACGTGAGAACGGCGCGTTCATAAGGTAGTCAAGCATGTTGCGCTGGAGGAGGGTTTTGAGCTCGAGCCAGTAATCAATATAAACAAATTCTGCGATGAATAAAACACCCATCCGAGAGATATCAATGAGGCTAAAGGCCAAAAGTGCCAGCCATGCAAGGTTGATATTGTTTGCGCCCAGAGCATCAAAAATCAATTTAATAAAGTAACCTGTCAGAACAGGTGTAGCATGCATGATGCCCCACAAACTAGCGCAAAGTATGAAATACCAAAAGCGATAGTCAATAAGCATTCGAATGCGTTTTCCAAAGTTTAGCTTTGTTTTTAAGTTTCCTTGTAATAGTTTTTGATCTATCATGACAACTCCAATTCTTTTTGAGGTTGTGTAAAGTCTTCTTTTAAATCTATAGCTTCGTTGTCAATATCCCAATCTGTATCTAGGGATTCACCTGTGTGGTTGTTAACTAGCTTGTGATAATGAGATGTTGTATCTTGTTCTAACTTTCTACGCACGCCATACTCAAGCAATTCACCATCTGCAAGCATCATGATGTCATCAGCGCGTTTAACTGTTTCCAGTCTGTGAGCAATGATAATGGCAGTACGACCTTGCAAAAGTTTGTCAATCGCACGCTCTAAAAGTTCTTCACTCACAGGGTCTAGGCGTGAAGATGGTTCATCTAAAATGACCAAGCCAGGATTCTTTAGAAAGACTCTTGCGAAAGCAAGGAGTTGGGCCTGTCCTGCGGAGAGGTTGCCACCACCTGTTTCAATTTTGCTATCTAGGCCGAGCTCGAGCACATCAAACCACTCACCTAAACCAAGGTCATGAATAACAGCTATAATTTGCTTATCTGGAATCGTAGTATCAAAAAAGCTCAGGTTCTCACGCACAGTTGCATCGAACAACTGCACCTCTTGCGTAACCATACCCACACGCTGGCGCACATCAGCAAGCTGCAAGTCTCGGATATCTTTATTTCCTAAAATCACTTGTCCACCAGTAGAGTCGTAAAAGCGAAAGAGCAAACGACTTAGTGTGCTTTTACCACTACCAGTACGCCCTAACAAACCAAGCTTCTGCCCTGCTTTAAGTTCAAAACTCAAGTTACTAAGCACTGGCTTTTCTTCATAAGCAAAGCTTACATTGTCAAACTTCACACCTAGCGCCCCGCTGGCAACTGCCGTCACTTCATTGCCGTCAATTACATGTTGTTCAATTTGAAAGAGTTCATCAATCCGACCAATACCTGCAGTAGCTTTTTGTAAATCTTGCATTTGTTGGCTAAGCTGCTCAATCGGACCTTCTAGCATGAGCATGTACTGGAACAGTAAGTATCCTGTACCTAGCGTTATGCTGCCACGGCTGTAAAGCCAAACTGCTAACGCTAAAGTTGCAAAATCTGCAATCACAAAAAGCCCATAGCTACTTATCCAAATGGTCATACGCATACGCCAAGCAGTTCGCTGACGGAAGAAGTATTTACTAGACGCCGTTTGGAACTGCCGTAACGTAAAACGCCCTGCACCATTGGCTCGAAGATCATCCATACCTGAAAGTCGCTCTTCGATAAAGCTATACAGCTGTGCACTTGCTTCACGCTCCATCTTCGTCGCTGGCACTGCCCATTCACGGATTCGACCAAGTGTAAAGAAAGCAATAATGCAAAAAGCTGTGAGCGTAATCCCAACGATAGGTTGCTCAATCCAGAGCAATACCAAAATGCTAATAAGCATGATAATGCTACCGAAGATACGTACCGTGAATTGCGAAAAGAAGTTTGAAAGCGCAGTAACATCACCATCAATGCGTTCAATCAACTCACCTGCTGTGCGTGCATTGTGAAATGCCATGTCTAGCCTAAGACAATGCTGCGCTAAATCATTACGAATGTTGTTGGTCGCGCGCCAACCTACATCACTAGAGATGTAAGTAGCACAGGCACTTAGCACCTGTTGAAATATAGCTATTGTTAAAAAGATAGCTGCTAAGCGTATTAAGAAAGCTGTATCTTGTCCTTCGCTTGCTGCATCAATAAATTGACGTAAAATTTGTGGAACAATGAGTTGTAAGGCAATGCCACCTAAGAGCAATACCGCCATAAGCGAGGCTCTAGGCCAAAGTGGTAGTAAATATTTTCCAAGTAGGTCGGCATAGCGTCTGAAAGCAGTTCTTTGATGCTCCCCTGCTTGCGGCTCCACTCGTAGATTTTCTGTATTTTCTTGTTGTGATTCTGGTGTTGCTTGCTTCATTGCTTTTCCTTTTTTAAGAAGGTGTCTGAAACTTTCAGAAGACCTTTTGAAACTGTTGTGATCGGTAGATGGTTATTAACCAATAAAAAAACCGTGAGGCGTTTGGGTGGCCCACGGCGTTAACAGTTTGTTTTAAAAAAGTTAAGCGATAGGCAAGTTCCCTTTAAACGCAAGTGTGCGTCCAGATTTGGCGACATCTGTGCTGGCAATATCTGAGACAGCAATATTGGGGCCAAAATCATTGGAACCAAAATCAAGAATCTTAGCACCAAAGTGTGGACCAAAAACAGCACCAGATGAAACACCATTCAGACCTCTAAGGTCCTTTGTGGGTGTTGCAATCAGGGTGATGAGTTGGTTTCTTGTCTTAATCATGGTATTTGCCTATTTCATTACAAAAGCTAGAATAAGGGTTTGATGAGGATTTGTCAAGTAGTTGAATTATAGGAAATAGTTTTTAAGCGATTTTTTTTCAACCTTTACAAATTTATAGCTTAAGTAAATAATCCAGTAATCATTCGTAGAATGGCGCTATACCCATTGCCTGTGGCTTTAGAAATTGACTTTAAAAATGATCGGCATAGCCGCATCCTACAATTCAAAAACAATTTATGGCACATTATGCTTTAAGCTTGATTTCTTTTCTAAAAACTAAAAAGCGGTGCGTAGAACAGCACCCTACGACTTAGATTTATAGGTTCCGATTTTCGTAGCATGGCGCTATGCCCATCGCTTTTAGCTTTACAAATCATCATCAATAAAGCTTTGAATAATACTTTTAATAGATTCATCCGCCACAAAGCCCAACTCTGTCGCCCTAACCGTATTAAACAAACTAGGCCACGACCCAACAATCCTCTGAATAAAAGGATCATGCTCCCATTCAATCTTCTGAACAGTAGCCTCACCAGCTATATCTCGCAGACCATCAACCATTTCTTGGACGGATACCGTTATGCCAGGTAACGACAGCGTACGGTATGCGCCTAAGGTTTCCGCAGGTAAATCTAAAGCTTGCAA
>CALHRJ010000230.1 GCA_938038395.1 uncultured Deinococcales bacterium
ACTTCTGATTTACCCCAAGTGGTTCAACTTTTACTAGATGCTGGCGCTTATTTAGATGATACCTTAGAAGGCTACGATTTGTTGGATCAACGCTCAGCCATAGATTTTTTTCCTTGTATCGAATATATCTATGATGCGCCTTATAATGGTGGTTCTGCTGACTGCACTGGCGAGGCTGCTGGCGTAATGCTTGACGCATTGAATAAAGCTTCGACTTATAATTTACGAAATACTGAAAGTCTGTCCTTTGTTGCTCGCTATGGTGGCCCAGTTTTGGTTGAGCATTTGTTAAAAAATGGTGCGGACGCCAACGAAGTGATTGTTCGCACTAAAGGTAATAGAGCTAATCCGCCTGAGAACACAACACCGCTCGAGCTAGCCTTGATTATGGGCAATTGGGGTGCTGTGGATGTCTTGCTGGCATATGGCGCAGATATAACTCAGGTTGATCCTTGGGTCTTGGCTCGAGCCAACACCCAAACCCCACTCAAGCCCTACTTAGAGTTTTATGATATTGAAACACCAGAATTTCAAGCTATCAATGAACTCAAAGCTTGCGATGTACCTATTACAGAAAAGACCTTTGTGAGTTTCATCTTTGATGACAACGAACGCCGTGACCGTAATGTCATCGAAAATATTTTTGAACCACGTGGCTACCATGCCTCGCTTGCAGTGGTTAGTGGCAGCATTGGCGCATCTACCCACAGTAGTTTAGAAGACTTAAAAGAATATCAAGCACTGGGTTGGGAGATTATATCCCATGCTATAGAACACAGCAATCATGCCTATGCTTCTGAGGCTTATGTTGACCAAAGCTTGCGTTTGAGTCAAGAAAGGCTGGCTGCTTTAGGCTTTGCTACAGATTTATTTGTCTATCCTTACGGTGCATTTACAAAGAAGACAAAAGAGATTGTTGCTAAGTATTACCGAGGGGCATTTGCTGGTGGCTATAGATTAAATGGAACTAATTCAGACCTCTTTGAATTGACTCGTTATAACATTACGAATCACCACAATTTAGACGAGTATTTGGAGATTCTTGAACAATCCATAGAGCGAGAACGCTGGCTTATTTGGATTATCCATAGTAGTTATGACTTAAATATTGAGCAGCAAAAAAATGTTGAAGTGATTCTCGATAGTTTGTGTGAGCAGGGTGTTGCTGTAATGACGGCAGGGGATGGTTTGGATCATTTTGTGGATATGTTTAATATCGATCAATAGATAATGATTAGATCGCGACTATTGAAAATGCCGATTGTTTTCTTGATATTTTGTCTTAACATCTAATTTGAATTGACCTTGTTGAACCTTAAAAATGCAGCTATTTTTTGAAATATTTATTGCATTGTAGAACTTTACACCGTGATACTATTATGGCATGCATAAAAAGACTAGCTACAGCAATCAATTCTACTATACATATGGTAAAGCCTTATGACACAATCAGGCTACTACCGCTTTCCAACTATACATAAAGACAATATTACTTTTGTTTCTGAAGATGACCTCTGGACTGTCGCAAAAACTGGCGGTATAGCCCGTAGGCTTACGAGTAATCCTGGACGCATCACTAAAGTTGCCTATTCACCAGATGGATCTCAGCTTGCTTTTACAGGTCGAGATGAAGGCATAAATGATGTCTATGTAATGCCTGCGCTTGGTGGTGAGGCTAAACGTCTGACTTATCTTGGCTTTAACACAACCGTGGTTGCTTGGACAGCTGACAATAGAATTATTTACTATAGTAATGTTGGTCAAGCCTTTACAAGCATGAACTTTCTATATAGCATTTCTCCTGAAGGTGGGCAGGCAACAAAGTTAGATGTTGGAACTGCTATGAATGTATCCTTTGCTGCGAATGGTGTAAATGGTGCGTGTGTCATCGGACGAAACACGACTGACATAGCACGTTGGAAAAGATATAAAGGTGGCACAACAGGTGAGCTGTGGGTAGATACTACAGGTAAGAAAAACTGGAAAAAGTTAATTGATCTAAATGGCAATGTTGCTGCACCACTTTGGATTGGCAAGCGCATTTATTTTGTTTCTGACCATGAAGGTGTTGGAAATCTATATTCCACCACACCTACAGGTAAAGATTTAAAACGCCATACGCACTATGAAGATTTTTATGTACGTTACCCAGCAACAGATGGTGAAACGATTGTTTACCATGCAGGTGCAGACCTGTATGTGTTGGATGTTGAGCGTGATGAAACGACAAAGGTCGAGGTTGATTGGCATAGTTCAAGACCTGAGCGAAATCGTAAGTTTGTAGATGCTGAGCACTATCTACAAGGCTATGCTTTACACCCTAAAGGTAAAGCAGTCGCCATCAATACCCGTGGCAATGTCTATACTATGAATAATTGGGAAGGTGCAGTGCTTAAACACGGTACTGAAGCGGTGGCACGTTATAGCAAGGCAGCTTGGTTGCATGATGGCAAGCGCATCGTGCTCATAAGTGATGCTAGTGGCGAAGAGCAGCTCGAGCTTCACACTATACCCTCAAAAACATCTGCTCAAGATAAAGCTGAAACAATAAAATTCACTAAACTAGATATTGGTCATGCCTACAGAATTCTACCTTCGCCAACCAAAGACCAATTGGCAATCAGTAACCACCGCAACGAACTATTGCTCGTTGATATTCAAAATCCAAAACGACCAAAAGTCAAAGTCCTCGATAAAAGTGATCACTATAGGATTTCGAGCATGGCTTGGTCGCCCGATGGACGCTGGCTTGCCTATGGCTATGTACCAACCAATCACAACCGTGTTTTGAAACTGTGTGACACGCAAACAGGCAAACACCATCAAATTACAGATATGCTTTTGGACGATGACCAACCAGCTTTTGACCCAGAAGGTAAGTATCTATATTTCCTATCCGATAGAACGTTTAATCCAGTCTATGACAGCATCCAATTTAACTTAGGGTTTGTTAAGGCGACAAAACCCTATTTGATTACCTTGCAAGCAGATACACCGTCACCATTTGTATTGACAGGGGATGAAGGAGATAAAGCAGAAGATACTAAAGCTGAAGATGCTAAGGCTGAAGATGTTAAGGCTAAAGAAAAAGAAAAAGGCAAAGATAAGAAAACCAAAGAAGCTAAAAAAGATGTTAAAGCGGTACAGATAGATATTGAAGGCATTCAAGATAGAATTCTGGCTTTCCCAGTGCCGTCTGGGCGCTATGGCACGATTAAGGCTATCAAGGATAAGGTTTTCTTTACTGCGTATCAGGTTCAAGGACAGCTCAATGTTGATGGCAATGGTTGGGCTCGAGCCAACCTTGAAACTTATGATTTTGTAGAACAGAAGCATGACACACTTATCCATGACATTGACGGATTTGATATTTCACAAGATGCTACGACTCTAATTTACAGGTCAAAAAGCAGTTTGCGTGTCATCAAGGCTGGTGAAAAACCACCGAGTAATAGCGACTATGGTCGTAAAGGTGCTTGGCTTGATCTAAGACGCATCAAAGTATCTGTAACACCTGAAAACGAATGGCGGCAAATGTTGCGTGAAGCGTGGCGCAGGCAACGAGACTATTTCTGGACTGAAGATATGTCGAGTGTGGATTGGACTGCCATTTACGAACGTTACGAACCTCTGTTATCTAGAGTGTCTACACGCAGTGAAGTGTCTGACCTGTTTTGGGAAATGCAAGGTGAACTAGGAACCTCTCACGCCTATGAATATGGAGGGGACTATAAGCTCGAGCCCACCTACTTCCAAGGTTATCTAGGTGCAGATATTCATTTTGATGAGGCCAGTAGCAGCTATGTCATCGATCATATCGTCCGAGGTGATGCTTGGAATAGTCGAATGACCTCACCTCTAGCACAAGCTGCGCTGAATGTGGCCGAAGGTGACAGAATTGTGGCTGTTGGGGGAGAGCCTGTAGATACAGAAGGCTCACTTGAATCCCTGCTAGTGAATCAAGCAAACAATGAAGTTCTCCTAACTATCGCAAAAGCTAAAACTACCAAAGCTAAGAAAGCTGCTGAAGTACTTAAGAATATCACGATTAAAATGCTCTATAATGAACGTCCAGCACGCTACCGTGAGTGGGTGGAACAAAATCGTAAAACTGTTCACGAAGCAACAGAGGGTAGAATTGGCTATGTGCATATTCCAGATATGGGTGCACATGGTTTCGCAGAATTTCACCGAGGTCTCTTAACTGAAGCATCGCGCGAAGGTTTAATTATAGATGTTAGATACAATGGTGGCGGTCACGTTTCTAGTTTGCTTCTAGAAAAACTAGCAAGGCGCACACGTGCCTACAGTGTATCTAGATGGGGACAGCCAGAAGCTGTGCCAGACCTATCATTCACAGGACCTTTGGTTGCCATAACAAATGAATTTGCAGGTTCAGACGGTGATATCTTTAGTCA
>CALHRJ010000231.1 GCA_938038395.1 uncultured Deinococcales bacterium
GCGTGTCACTTCAAAAACTGATAGACGCTCACAAACTGTAGAACTAACAAAAGATGGAACTAAAATGCTTATCAATGTAGAAAAAGCATTCTTTCAAACTGAATCAACACTTATCAAAAACAACAACTTAAGCTTAAAAGAAAAAGAACAACTCGTTCATTTACTACGCAAACTATCAGATCGAGAATAGAAATTCACTAAAGATAAATAGTAAGGATAGATATTATGAAAACCCAAGTTGGCATCATCGGCGCTGGTCCCTCAGGACTATTACTTTCCCACCTACTCCACTTACAGGGAATAGACTCAATCATCATAGAATCTAGAAGTCAAGACTATGTAATAGGACGAGTCCGTGCTGGTGTTTTAGAACAAGGAACTGTAGATGTTTTAAAAGAATCAGGCTTAGGCACACGTTTAGAAAAAGAAGGCCTAGAGCATCACGGCATTGAACTACTCTTTGATGGCATTGCTAGACGCATCGATTTTCCTTCCTTGACAGATGGTAAAGCTGTTACGGTCTACGGTCAAAAAGAAGTAGTCAAAGATTTAATTGCAGCAAGACAAGCAGCAGATGCCAAACTATTTTTCGAAGCAAAAGCCTCAAAAATCGAAGGACTGGCAGAAGGTAAGCCAGTTATTCATTTTGAGAAAGATGGCGAACAGCACACAATTACTTGTGACTATATTGCTGGCTGTGACGGCTTTCATGGCATTTCTCGAAAAGCTATTCCAGATGAAATCCTTACAGTTTTTGAACGTGAATATCCATTTGGTTGGTTAGGCATCTTGGCAGAAGCTGCGCCATCTTCTGAAGAACTCATTTATGCCAATACTTCCGAAGGCTTTGCCCTCCACAGTATGCGAAGCCCAACGGTAACTCGTAACTACATACAGTGCGCCCCAGATGATGACATTAAAAACTGGACCGATGACCAAATCTGGGAAACCCTAAACAGACGCTTTCAGCGAAACGGTGAATCCTTCCACCTGAACACAGGGAATATTTTTGAAAAAGGCATCACTGCTATGCGAAGTTTTGTAACTGAACCTATGCGCTACGAAAAACTTTTCTTAGTGGGCGACGCTGCACACATCGTTCCTCCTACTGGAGCTAAAGGCATGAACCTAGCCATTTCAGATGTGCGTGTTTTAGCTAAGGCTTTAACAGACTTATATCATGATGGTTCTGAAGAAGGCATCGACACCTATTCTGAAAAATGTCTACGTCGTACATGGTTAGTCACCCGCTTCTCTTGGTGGATGACCAGTATGCTACACAAGTTTCCACAAGATGATGCTTTTGGACATAAGATTCAAGTGGCGCAGCTTGATTATGCGACAGCAAGTTTAGCAGCACAAACAACCTTGGCTGAGAACTATGTTGGTTTACCCTTAGATCTATAGGTATAACCTATTTCGAATATTTTTATCCTTCTTTTTGCTTAAGCCAACTTGATGGTGATGAACCTGTCCAACGGCGAAAGGCACGATTAAAAGAACTCTGCTCTTCATAACCTAAAGCATAGGCAATGTCTGACATATTGGCATTGCCTATTTTTAACATCGTTAAAGCCTTTTCCTGTCTGTATAAATCTAATAATTCTTTAAAGCTTATATCCTCTGCTGCTAGCCTGCGTTGCAAAGTTCGCTTTGACAAACCTAAAACATCAGCAATATCAGCAGAGGAAAAAGCATTTTCTTGTAAGGCTTTAGGCAATCTTGCTCTAATCGCATAACTTAATGGTGCAGTCGTGAACTGTTTAATATCTACTCGTTCAGCAAGGGTTGCTAAAGTTGTTTTGAGTTCAGGCGTTGCAAGGTTATTTTTTGCTTGCCATACCGCTTTATCAAGTTTTATTCCTGTCTTTTCTTGATTGAAGCAAACAGGAGCTTCCCATAGTGTCTCAAATTCTTCTTGTTCCTGTGCAGAAGGTATAGCTTCTGACAAATAAACTTCTTCTATAGAAAACTTTTCAATACGACTTTGCAACCTATTTAGAATGAGTGCAAGCACCCATTGATTTGATATAGGATTATTTGCTTCAGTAAACACCCAGATATAATCGCTCTCTTCGGTATGGCTAAACTCAAGCCATGTATCTATTGCAACCAACCACAAAAACACATTGAGCATATGCACACCCTCACCCAAAGTTTGAGCTGTATTAACCAAGTGGTCTAAGAGATCAAATGCACCAAATGGAATTGCAAGAGCCGCCCTAGTCGGCAAGCTTGCTTGTGGTTGCAGTTTAAAGGCTTGCATCCAAATATGTGGAAACACCTCATGAGGCACTGCTGAATAAGGCTCATCAAGATGACTTTCTACAAGCTGAGTACCTTCTAACAGGACTGACTTGTCCATACCTAAATTTGCAAAACCTTCAAGTAATGCTTTAACACTTATTGAGGGTATCCAAAGCTGCATAGCTTAAGTTTACCTGATACTTGGCACGAAATGACAAAAACATGTCACTTTGCGACAAGATATTTAGGTCACTCATTTTCTATTCTTTATTTAAGCAACATATACGAGAAAGGAAAGATACTAATTATGAACTTATCAAATAAAGGCTTTAGAAAAATAGCTCGAGCCCTCCACATACTCCTTGGCATCGCCCTAATCCTTCACTTCTACACCCCCCTATCTCAAATCAAAGCATTTACATTATTCATCTCAGTTTTTGCCATTCCAATAGTTTCATTAACTGGAATAGGATTATGGCAACAACCAAAAATCATAGCCTTCTTAAAAGGACGAAAAAGTGCTTGAGTCAAATAAGCAGTTAAGACGATGGATTATCATCACCCTAATCTCGCTATTTATATTTGGTTCATTGCATCACATCGACCACATTGTAAGAGGCAATCATATCGGCTGGCCTATCATTCCAAAAACAAACGCTTTTACCTATAGCTTGATGGTCTATCCACTATTTGCACTTGGCTTATCTGCACTATTTAGAGGGCGTATATGGGCGGCTTATTGGTTTGCTTATGGCATCGCAACTTTTTTCGGAATATTTATTCCGCATTTTGTACCGCCATTCATTGCTGAGCCCATCCACGATATTTACTTGCCTTACCTAGACCCTATGGCAACTGATACTTTTGCGCTTGCACCTGAAACACATCTAGCTTGGTTCCAAAAAACCTTTACACCTATCTCTGGAAATATTCTTGCAGTCGTTGCAATATCTGTTCTGATAAGTGCACTTACCAGTGCAATTATGTTAGTTATAGTTTCCTTAAGGGTA
>CALHRJ010000232.1 GCA_938038395.1 uncultured Deinococcales bacterium
AGTGGGTCAAGCACAGCCATAACACGTTGCGATATTGCATTGAGGTCTTGACGGATGAAGTGGTGTAAACGTTCGATTTCTACAGTTGCTTCGTTGCGGTTTACACCTAAATCTTGAATGAAGTTGCGAATTGCAGCGGGTGTATAGCCAAGACGACGCATACCTCTGAGTGTTGGCATACGTGGATCATCCCAACCATTTACATGACCTTCTTCGACAAGTCGGCGTAGGTTACGCTTACTTAGGAGTATGTAAGTGATACTAGTTGCACCGTATTCAGTTTGGAAGGTACGTGGTTTCGGTGCTTTGATTGCATCAAGGAACCATTCGTAGAGTGGGTTGTGATGACTGAACTCAATCGTACACAGTGAATGCGTCACGCCTTCTATATAGTCAGACTGACCATGTGCCCAATCGTAGGTAGGGTAGATGCACCACTCAGTACCAGTACGCTGATGCGATACATGCATGATGCGGTACATAATCGGGTCACGCAGGTTCATGTTGCCATTTGCTAAGTCAATCTTGGCACGGACTACATGTTCGCCTTCTTTGAAGTCGCCAGCACGCATTTTTGCAAATAGCTCTAGGTTTTCTTCAACTGATCTATCTCGGTAAGGACTTGGCTTACCAGGTTCCTTAAGGTTGCCACGATATTCACGGATTTCTTCAGCACTCATTGAATCAACGTAAGCATCGCCATTTTTTATGATGTCTACAGTCCAGTTATAGAGTTGTTCAAAGTAGTCTGAAGCGTGGCAAAGTTTATCCCAGTTGTAGCCAAGCCACGCAATGTCTTCTTGAATCGCTTCGACAAATTCGTCATCTTCTTTTATTGGATTGGTATCGTCAAAGCGTAGGTTGCAACTACCCTCAAACTTTTCTGCAGTACCAAAATCTACGACTATTGCAGAACAGTGTCCTATATGTAAGTAGCCATTTGGTTCAGGTGGGAAGCGGGTCACAACTTTGCTAATTTTTCCAGTATCTAAATCTTCAGTTACCATTTTGTGAATGAAGTTATTGTCCATGGTGGTTGCGGTTTCATCGGTATTTTCAGGTGTGTTGCTCATATAAAGTCCAATCGTTCAACAAATAAGTCCATAAGATTATGAACTATGTAAGATCAATAGCTTATTTTTAACACTATTTACTTGTGTTTTAAGGGAAAAGGGTTATATCTAGTGGTGTTTGATCTAATCCTATTTATGTCTAATAACTAGGACTATTGCTGTCGATCAGTTTGCATATCAGCGTATTGCTCTAAGTAGCGCAAAGGTACTGAGCTGAGATTGGTGTGGTTGATCGCTGTTTTATAGCACATAGAGTATCCGTTCAAGGGTTACACCCTTAAAAGTAATATAGCAGAAATTGATGTTTGTTGTGCAAGGTCTATGGGAATTTGAGCTTCGTAAGTATGTGTGCAAAATTAGGTTATCAGATTTGAAAGTGTACTAAACTGCTACAGGAGTGCATATCTAGTTAATTATTACAGCATAGGGAGTCGTTAAATATAACCTTGGTAAAACAATAGAAAAACGACTTTGAAATGATAAATTTAAAGATTGGCAATTTAATAACCTGAGCAGTTAGATTGAAAAATGGAGCATAATTTAAAATGACTTCCTTTAATAATGAACGTGCAGGATGATGGATTCCTCGACACTTGCTTTGAATTAGATTTGCAGAATCAATGTGATTCTAAGTCAGCAAGATTTCATATCAATACATCTTCAGCTTGCTGCGATGTTGTTCATTAACAACATTATTCAAATACAGCAATTGTAAACTGTTCATATTATTTAGAAGCCATGTCTAAACGACCGAACACTAATTTGAACGATTTGGTAAAGATAAGATTTGAAAAAGTTACCTATTTTCAAAAAAAATTTAGCAAAATTCAGATAAACATTAGAGGATTCACAACAGATATATGTCGTTTTCTTAACATAACCTCCAGTCCAAGCCCTACATTTTAGGGTGTCTAGCGGGGGGGACCCGTGGGGAAAGGACAACAAAATGAAAAAAATGTATGCTTCAGCGCTTACAGTACTTGCGCTTTCTGCTGCCGGGTTTGCTGAAAAGCCAGACCACAGTTTTCAAGGAACGGTAGTACTACAAGATGGCGTTACGGTTGAAACAGTGAGTAACTTTGGAAGAGTTAGCTCAGAAGACGCTGTCTTTGCTGCACATTATTATGGAGCACGTTCAGATACACCTTTATCCGTAGAGCTTGCGACGTACAATAACTATATTGTTTGGCAAATTACGTTTGCTGATATGCACTTTTTTGTAGACATCAATAATCCAACACTTGTTGTGACGATGCCACAATCTAGTAGTATGATTGCAGGAGTAACAGAGACTGTATCAAATACGGTAACAAGTAACTTAGTGACACCTAGTGACAATGTTGCTGCAATTGTTCCTGCACCTGTAGGTTCATCAGCAGTATTTGCAAATGGTGAGACCGTACTTGTAGCTTCTGATAGTCCAGCAGTTTATGCTGCTACAGGTCATTTGGAAAACTTTACTGGTACAGTGCCTTTTCAAGAGGGTTTAACTTTTGACAGCATTGGGAATTATGGCAGAGTACAAGCTCGAGCTGCAGTCTATGCATCTCTCGCACACACACAACGTACTGATCTACCACAAACTGCAACGCTTGCTGTTTATAACAACTACTATGTTTGGCAAATTGTATTTGTTGATAGTTATGTTCTAGTAGATATAGATAATGCAGATAGCTACTTAGTCTTGCCTATATCAGATGAAACTACTGCTAATATCTTTAGTGCTTCTGGCCCACTTTATATTATTACTGCAGCACCAGCAACTACAACAGTAGTAGCTCCAATGCCTGTAATGTCAGAAGTTGTGACGACTGCACCAACTGTTACTGAGTCTTTAACACCAATAACACCTGTTGTTAACGAAACAAATGTTACAGAAGTTGTTGAAAATAATGTAACCAATGAAGTCTATAACGAAGTTTATGTTGATGTAAATTTGGGCTTCGATATCGAGCTATTCTTCGGTGATAATGGGGATGATAGTAGCTCGAGCGCACCTGTTGCAAGCCACCCTATCTTTGATAGTGAAGGCTACGATGCTAATGGCTTTGATAACGAAGGCTATAATCGTGCAGGTTACAACGCCGCAGGTTATGATCGTGAAGGCTACAATGCTGAAGGCTATAATGCTGAAGGTTACGACCGTGAAGGCTATAATCCTAATGTAGTAACTGAGTCTGAAGTTGTAGTAGATAATCATACTGATTCTACGATTTACACAGATGTTAGTAACACTATCTATGACTCAGAAGGCTACGATACTAATGGCTTTGATGACGAAGGCTATAACCGTGCAGGCTATAATGCTGCGGGTTATGATCGCGAAGGTTACAATGCTGAGGGCTATAATTCAGAAGGTTTCGACCGTGATGGTTATAACATGAACAGTGTTTCTGATAAATCTGACGATTCTGCTATACATAATGATAGTTCATATACTGATATCTATGATTCAGAAGGCTATGATGCAAACGGCTATGATAACGAAGGTTATGACCGTGAAGGTTACAACGCTAGTGGTTACGATCGTGAAGGTTACAATGCTGAGGGCTATAACTCAGAAGGTTATGACCGTGAAGGCTATAACATGAATAGTGTTTCTCAAAGCCCTGACGATTCTGATTTAAATAATGATAGTTCATATACTAGTATTTACGATTCAGAAGGTTACGATGCTAATGGTTACGACGAAGAGGGTTATGACCGTGAAGGCTATAATTCAGAAGGTTATGACCGTGAAGGCTACTACAAATACACAACCTATGAAGATACGACAGTTGTAAGTGACAATAGCTCGGATTCTGTTTATGATTCAGAAGGCTATGACGCAAACGGTTATGATAACGAAGGTTATGATCGTGAAGGTTACAATGCTAGTGGCTATGATCGCGAGGGGTATAATAACGAGGGTTATAACTCAGAAGGTTATGACCGTGAAGGCTATCATCGAAATGCAGAATATAAAGGCGGCAATTAAGAAATTAGCGTTTTAACTTCTGCTTAGCAGTTCTATGTAATGTTGACTCTTAGCAAGTGGGTGTGTTTCACATCTGTTCGCTGATTTGTTTGAGGTTCAACAAATCGTGGAAGTGCTTGGTATAATGCTTTAAAAAAATCAAAACTATAATTTGGAAAACTCAGTTATGTGAATAGTACATAACTGAGTTTTCCTTTTCTTGTGTTATCGATGGTTTACATAAGTAACAGGTTTGGTAAGTTCAGTGAGCGTGCTTAGTTCTTCCTCAGTTAGAGGTGCAACACTGACCAACTTCAAGTTATCTTTAAGCTGCTCGAGCTTACTTGCTCCCAAAGCAACGGTGGCAACAGCAGGGTGTGCCAACACATAGCGCAAAGCTAACTGACCTGTTTGTTGTGACTCATCACGCAACAAGCGTAGCTCTTGTTGTAAGTTGGAAATTTCTTCTTTGGTATACTCTAAATAATCTGTTGCTTCCTTATTAATCAGCAAACCTTTAGCAACAGCACCTCGTACAACAACACTAACACCGTTTTTTTCTAGCAAAGAAAGCATCTCTTCTTCAGGTCGTCTATCTAAAAGACTATATTGCATCATATTACTAACAATATTTGATTTATCTATATAGTCTCTAATTACATTTGGGCGTATAGATGAAATACCATAGAAGCGAATCCAACCTTCTGCTTTTAACTCCTCAAAAGCTTGTATGGTTTCTTCAATAGGATCGTCTATGGTACCGCCATGTAACTGATATAAGTCTATATAATCTGTTTGTAATCGTTTTAGGCTTTCAAATACAGCTTCCTTTATATAAGCTTTACTAGGATTCCAATCCCAGCTGCTCCCATCTTCTTTCCATACGTTGCCTACTTTTGTTGCTAAAATAACTTGATCACGCATACCTTTAAAGGCTTTACCAACTGTGATTTCATTTTCACCTTGATCGTACAAATCTGCAGTATCAAAGTAGTTAATACCATGCTCTACAGCATAGTGTAAAAGTTGGGCATTGTGTTTATGATCCAGTCCTAATGACATACAGCCAAAGCCAAGCTCACTTACTTCCAGATCAGATTTTCCTAAAAATACTTTGTTCATGGTTTAAAGCTTATTACATATTGGGGAATGTTTGCTAAAGTTAATGATAAATTGTGTGCATACCTGAAGGATAGGCTTAACTTTTGTAAGTAAGTACTCTGCAACCTAAGTAAACTGATATTTTACTAGTAGCTTACTAATAGCTTAAACGTCAGATGCTTGGCATTCAGAGTTTATAACTATATTGGAGAATGTCAAAGAACTTAGGTTACAAGGTATAAGTACTGGGGCAAAATTGTGTTTAACTATTTTGAATCTACATATCGTTTCGAATATTCAGTCCTGTAGAGGTTTAGTATCTAATCAGTGGTTTGGATAAGTAGTACAACTGAAATTCATACATTACTTTTATATGATTTGCGTCTGTGACAGTCTTTCTAGTCAATTAGGTTGGTTGAGGATAAATCATACTCGAATTTAATAATGAACTTACAGGATGATGAATTCCTCGAAGCTTGCTTCGAATTAGGTATTTAGAATCAATGTGACTCTAAGTCAAAAGATTTCCCATCGATACATCGTCAGCTTGCTGCGATGCTGTTCATTTAAATTCAGCTTTGAGCTTGACTTGCAAAAAGTCTTCTGTAGTACCATAAAGCCCTATTTCACAAGAACTAATGAAATCAAAAGCTGTTCTAACCATATCTTGACCAATGTTAATGCAACTTAATTTTATCTATGTATTTAAGTCATTTTAACTACAACTAACAATTAAAATTTCCATAAAGCTTGTAAAAATATACACTTTTTGATGAGAAATAAGTAAGATGTAAGTTGAATTTTGAGATAAATAAAAGCAGTGAAACGTATTTATAGACAATATCAAATGGTTGTGACAGGACTTACTACTTAGAGTTTTCTAGATTATGTCAAATTGCACAAATAAATTGAGCAATTTATTGTTTAGAAGCGTAGTATTTTAGGATTTATCATTATTAGGAGCTGGAAACTAAGTCAGATAAGTTAATTCAAGATATTAGTGAGTTACAGTTAAACCGCAAGACATATAGTAAATAGCAGTTTAGGTAAGCATCAAATCTTCTCATTTAATCCTCATTAACCTATCCTCGATTTGGTTGATGTGTGATATACTTCACCGAAATAAAGTATACAGATTTAAAAAAATCCAGATTTTCGTTACAGTTCATTCGTTTTGCACTCATATATCTTTTGTTTTAGACATAAAGTAAGGAGGATTATGAACATACCGTTAAAACGGTTGCTCCCATTAGGGTTACTACTATTACTAGTACTTCTAATTATTTGTTTTATTGGAGATATTGGCCGTATTCAGGGAAAGCTCAAGAATAATAGTCACGAGGCGTTAGTTGCACAGGGGTGTAACTTCGATAAGGAAAATATACGCTTTAGTGGTCGTGATGGTACTCTATCTGGTTCAATTTCTGAACAGGATAAAGAGTTTGTACTTTCGACCGTCCGTGGAGTTCGTGGTGTTGGGAAAGTTAAAGATAATTTGACTATGGATGCAAATGTAGGCTGCTCGAGCCGCGTTGCGACAAACATTACACCTACTGCTCTAGCCCCTGCATTAACAACAGCAGGCGCAGCAGTATTGGCGCCCGCCTTAATTAGTAGACCAGCCGCAGTACTAACAACCCCAGCATGTCGTGTGCTTTCGGCGAACGAAAGACAATCGCTGCAGGCTGAGTTAGATGCAATCACTAACACACTACCAGCAGAACGATTTGCTATTGGTAATTTAAGCGCAACCCCAGCCTTAAGTAGCCATTTGGAATCTGCTGTTTCAGTGTTATCTAAAGATGAATATAAAAATGCAGCCGTCAATATTATAGGTCACACAGAATCAGGTCTTTTACCTGTTTATAACGAATGTTTAAGTAGTGGTCGTGCAAATGCAATTCAAGACTTCTTAGCAAGTCGTGGTATTGACCCTAATTGCCTCAGTGTATCTGCTGCAGGTGGCAATAGTGCTTTAGCAAGTTCAGATACAGCTGAAGGACGAAGATTAAATCGTCGAATTGAGTTCTTAGTTCAGGAGGTTAAGTAAATGCTTTGGTTTTTATGGCAAATATTCTGGTGTCTGCTTCTTGCATTCCTTTTAGGTGCAGGGTTGATGTGGCTACTATGGCGTACGTTTGGACATCGTTTAGGTGGTGGCGGTTCTGGTGGTAAGTCCATTGACGCAACTAGTAAAAGTGGCGTTACTGTTAGAGGAAAAATTGATGGTAAAGCTGTAGCTGAACAAGAAGCGCGAATAGCCTTACTTGAAGAACAACTAACACTTTCTCTTGAAGGGAAAGCAAATAAGAACGAAATAAAAACAAAGGTAGGCAGTCTAGCTGGTATTGGTGGCATGAGTGCTGCGGCTGCAGGTGTGCTTGGTTTACGTGCTGCATCAGCAGCAAAAAGTGGCACAAAAGATGTTGATGCAGAATTAGCAAGTCGTGATGCTCGCATTGCTGAGCTTGAAGCAAAGCTTAGTAATGGTGGTGCTGATGGTGGCACTAGAGTGCGTGGAACGCTTGATGATGGTGCAAATGATAAAGCTGTTCAAACGCTTAAAGCTGACCTTTCAACTAAAGATAAAGAAATCGCTACCCTACGTGGCAAACTAGCCAGTAGCGATAACAGTAGTGAAATCGCTAAACTAAAAGCTGATTTAGAGCAAGCGAATAAAGCTAAAGTACAAGCAGCATCTACCAAAGATGGTGAATTGGCGAAGCTCAAGGCTGATTTAGAACAGGCGAATAAAGCCAAAGCACAAGTAGCAACCGCAAATGATGCTGTGAAAGCAAAAGACAGTGAAATCGCTAAGCTCAAAGCTGACTTAGATGAAGCAAATAAAGCCAAAGCACAAATAGCAACTGCAAATAATGCTGCTAAGGCTAAAGATGGTGAACTTAGCAAACTAAAAGCTGATTTAGAAGAAGCGAATAAGGCTAAAGCACAAGCAGCGTCTGCCAAAGATGCTGAAGTCGCAAAGCTTAAAGCTGAGCTAGAAGAAGCCAATAAAGCTAAACAGCAGCTTGTTTCAGTGCAAGGTAATGTCAAAAACAAAGATGGCGAAATTGCGAAACTAAAAGCTGATTTAGAAGAGGCGAATAAAGCCAAAGCACAAGTAGCAACTGCAAATGACGCTGCTAAGGCTAAAGATAGCGAAATTGCCAAACTTAAGGCTGATTTAGAAGAGGCGAATAAAGCTAAAGCACAAGTAGCATCTGGTAAAGATGCTGAAGTAGCGAAACTTAAGACTGAGCTAGAAGAAGCCAATAAAGCCAAACAGCAGCTCGTTTCAGTGCAAGGTAATGTCAAAAATAAAGATGGCGAAATTGCGAAACTTAAGGCTGATTTAGAAGAAGCGAATAAGGCTAAAGCACAAGTAGCTACTGCAAATGACGCTGCTAAAGCTAAAGATAATGAGATTACGAAGCTTAAAGCTGATTTAGAAGAAGCGAATAAAGCCAAAGCACAAGTAGCATCTGGAAAAGATGCTGAAGTAGCGAAGCTTAAGGCTGATTTAGAAGAAGCAAATAAAGCAAAACAGCAACTTGCATCAGTACAAGGTAATGCCAAGGCAAAAGATGACGAAATTGCTAGGCTTAAAGCGCAAGTTCAAACAGCTGATACCAAAGCGAAACAACAACTTACATCTGCACAAGGTAATGCCAAAGCAAAAGACGAGGAAATTACCAAGCTCAAGGCTCAGTTGACTGAAGGTGAAAATGCTAAGAGGCAACTCACCTCGAGCCAAAGCGCAGTTAAAGCAAAAGATGATGAAATTACTCGACTCAAGAATCAGCTTGCAGAGAATGACAAGACAAAACAACAACTTGCAGACAGTGATCAGCGTGTTCGTGATCTTGAGGTTCGTTTAAAGAATTCTGATGATAGTGCACAACAAGCACTTTCACTTCAAGCTAATTTAAAGTCAAAAGATGATGAAATCTTCAAACTCAAAGCGCAATCTGGTGATGCTGATAAAGCTAAGCAACAGTTAGTAGCTGTTGAAGCTAATCTTAAGGCTAAAGATGCCGAAATAGCTGCACTTAAAGCCCAAGCGGAAGAAGCTAATAAGGCTAAAGCACAATTAGCAAGTGCGAATGATGCAACTAAGGCAAAAGATAGTGAAATAGCGAAGCTTAAAGCTGAGTTAGACGAAGCTAACAGAGCTAAGGCACAAGCAGCTACTGCTAAAGATGGTGAGATTAGTAGGTTTAAACTTCAAGTTGAAGAGGCTAACAAAGCCAAAGCCCAAGTAGCATCTGCTAAAGATAGTGAATTAGCGAAGCTTAAAGCTGAGTTAGACGAAGCCAATAAAGCTAAAGCCCAAGCAGCGTCATCCAAAGATGGAGAAATAAATAAGCTTAAGTCTGATCTGGATGAAGCCAATAAAGCAAGAGCACAAGCAACATCTGCAAAAGATGCTGAACTAGCGAAGCTCAAAGCTGAGTTAGACGAAGCAAATAAAGCTAAAGCTCAAGCAGCGTCATCTAAAGATGGAGAAATTAATAAGCTGAAGTCTGACCTAGACGCAGCGAATAGAGCAAACGCGCAAGTTACATCTACTAAAGATAGTGAACTGGCGAAGCTTAAAGCTGATTTGGAAGAAGCAAATAAAGCGAAGGCACAAGTTGCATCTGCTAACGACGCTGCTAAAGCAAAAGATGGCGAGATTAGTAGGCTTAAAGCGCAGATTGATGAAGCGAATAGAGCAAAGGCACAAGTTACATCTACTAAAGATGCTGAACTAGCGAAGTTTAAGTCTGATTTAGACGAAGCCAATAAAGCGAAGCAACAACTTGCCTCAGTACAAGGTGCTGCTAAATCTAAAGATGATGAGATTGCAAGACTTAAAGCTCAACTTGAAGCAGCTAAAGCTTCAGCAGAAGCACCAAGTGACCCTGCTGCTTTAGCAGAGAATCAAGCAGAGATAGATGAACTTAAAGCTCGCCTTGCTAGATCAAGCGATGCGAAAGCTCTTAAAGAGCGTGATAGTAAGATTAGTGAATTGCAAGCACAGTTAGCAACTTTGAAATCTGCCTCATCTGGCGGTAAAGATGTTGACTATGGTTCACTACTCTTAACTCGTGACATGAAAATTGCGGAGCTCGAGCAGGACTTAACGAAGCAGCGCATCAAATCTAAGGATTTAGAACCTGATGATCTCAAGGAGATTAAAGGTGTCGGTCCGAAGATGGAAGAAAAGTTAAACGACTTCGGTCTTTACACCTACCGTGGTGTTGGAACGATGGGCGAAGCACAGAAGTACCGCCTTTCAGAAACACTTGAAGGTTTCCAAGATCGCATCGAGCGAGACGAATGGGTTCCTCAAGCACGTGAACTTCACTACGGTAAGTACAACGAGCGTCTAACTGATGCACCTGTTGCTGCTGGCGATGATTCTGGCGCTATGTGGAAAGAGATGGCTGCTAAAGATAAGCGAATTGCTGACTTAGAAGCACAACTTGCAGGTTCTGGTAGTTCTAGTGCAGGTAGCAGTGAACCAACAGTAAGTAAAGCAGACCACGATAAGCTTATGAAAGAAGCTGAAGAAGAAGCTATCATCATGAAGCGTCGTATTCAGAACAAAGAACTCCAAGCAGATGATCTCAAACGCATCGTAGGTGTGGGTCCAGTCATGGAGCGTACGCTGAATGACTTTGGCATTTATACGTTCAAAGGTGTTGCTAATTTATCTAAAGCACAGCGTTACCGTGTTTCTGAGAACTTAGGCGCATTTAAAGACCGTATCGAGCGAGATAACTGGGTCGGTCAAGCCAAGGAATTACATAAAGAAAAATACAACGAAGATGCCTAAACACTAAGGGGGTGCATCCGCATTGTGGAGGATAGGTCGAAAATAACCTAAGCAGCGTGTTTTTAAGCGCAGCGCAAAAACCGCCAAGGTGCGTCCTTCTACCCCAAATGTGATGTCGAATGAGTTTATTATCATCCGCCAATCTGCGGACGCACCCACACTAAGGTTTAAGTTGTACAGATGTTACAGAAAAGAGTAGGCTAAGTATGCCTACTCTTTTTTATGTGGAGTAGACAGAATATTTTTTAAATCATGTCAACTATTGCTTCTTTACCTATGCTACTTGAGAAAATTGTTCAGTCGTTTGCAGCTTGCGAAAAAGATAGTCGTTTGCAGCTTTTACTAAGCTATGCAGATAAAGCATTAGATTTGCCTGAAGACTTAGCGGCACACGGGTTGTTTAAGGATGAAAGTTGTAAAACTCCTTTTTTTATAGCTGCCAAGCTTGAAAACGAAAAACCACAATTTTATTTTGATGCACCAAAAGATGCACTTATGTATTGGGCTTTTGCTGGCATTTTAACTGACGGTTTAGCAGGTACAAGCTTAGCTGAGGTAATGGCTATAGCGAATGATTTCTATTATCCCATGGCACTAGATACAGTTATGGCACCTATGCAGGCACATACTTTAGGCGTTATGTTTATGAAGTACAAGTTGGAATTACAGAAGTTAGAATCAGGCATAGATTCAAATTTAGAGTCTACATAATTGAGCTAAGTGTTTCCTGAAAAATTCACAGTACAAATAGGAGCTGATTTCATTGAAAATTATTGAAGACGATTTAACTAGTGATGCAATCATCAACTTTCTACAAGAACACCTTGACGACATGAAAGCGATTACACCTCCTGAAAATGTTTTTGCACTTGATTTAGACGGCTTGCGTGTTCCTGAAATTACCTTTTG
>CALHRJ010000233.1 GCA_938038395.1 uncultured Deinococcales bacterium
TCCATTAAATTTTGTTTATCCAGAAATTATTGAATATCTCTTCTATTAAAAATAAACAAAAGTAGTACTGCAAAGATAACAGCGTAACCTGTCATGACCCAAGCTGATTGACCTAGCTCGAGCTGAAACATACTCGCAAAAGGACTATTGGTTATTTCTTGAATCCCATCAGTAAACTCACTTGGTGGCATTGATAAAATAACTTGCTTTGATGGAAAACTAAAGTTTGTTGTTAAGAAATATTGTGGAATGCTATCCACCAAACGGCGAAGTTTTAATACTTCAAGTGCACCAACAATCCTATTTTGTATAGGACCAATATTGGTCAGTAGCGTATAAATGCCATAAAGACTTTGTACTATCGTTGGTACGAATAAAACTGCTATGACTGCAAGTACATTGTTTCGAATAAGTACCATCATTAAAAAGCTAAAAAGAACTATAGGTAAGCAGTAAGCCCACTGAATAGCATAGAACTTAATAACTTCTGGCCAGTCACCTGCTAAACTGCTGGGTAAAAAGACAGTACCTATAGCACCAAGCAGGAGATTAACAGCGATTGCGCCAGCAAAAAGAAACAGCAAAATAAGCATAGCTGTAATGACTTTACCAATCATGACAGAAGTTCGGTGTGGTTGGGCAATGAGTGTTGTCTTCCACATTTTTTGACTACGCTCTTCACCAACTAGCAAAGCGGCAAGTGCTGCAATTACTAAAGTCATAAAAGAGGCAAAGTGTGTAGAGAGGACAAGCGTTACGCGGCTCATCATTTCAGCAGAAGCCATTGTTTTGACGACACCGAGTACAGCTTCATCGCTACCAACAGTTTCGTTGATAAACTCAGTGCTTAGGTTTGAATTGGTAAAGTACGCTGTCGCTAACATAATGATAGGTACAATAAACCAAAGCATTACTGCAAAAATATAGACACGCTTTTTTCTAAATGATTTAAATAGCTCAGCTTGAATAACATATAAAACGTTCATACAGGCCTCCCATCTTCTTTAAGTAGGTCAAGATAAGCGCCTTCTAAATCTTGGGTTTCACGGCTAGCTTCTAAAAGGTGAATGCCTTGCGTGGCTAGTCCAGATAAGAAGGTTGTATTGGTGCCTGCAAGTTCTACTCGCATAGCACCATTGTCAAGTCGTTCTGGTAAAAGCTGCATAGTCATAAGGGCATCTTCTAGCGCGTCCATGTCTGTTGCTAAGAGTTGATAAGTAACATTTTGTCCTGCTAGTTTGGTTGTTAGGTTGTGGAGTGCGCCATCATAAAGAAGTTGACCTCGTTCGATTACTAGAACACGGTCTACCAGTTTTTCGATTTCTGCCAAGATATGACTTGAAATCAATATAGTGACGCCTTCTTTTTTAGCAATAGCTCTCAAGCTCTCACGAAATTCTGCAATGCCTACAGGGTCGAGTCCGTTGGTGGGTTCATCGAGCAATAGCACTCTTGGATTCCAAAGGAGCGCTCTGGCTAGGCCCAATCTCTGTCTCATACCTTGAGAATAAGTTTTCACCTTTTTATTTTTCGCTTGATCCATTTGCGAAAAAGCGAGCATTTCATCAATACGATTTTGGTTCACACCACCATGTAGGGTCGCTGTATACCGTAAATTGGCTTTGCCTGACATATAAGGATAGAAGCTAGGCTCTTCAATCATCGTACCTACCGTGCGTAGGGTAGAGCCTGGTGAACGCTGATCTAGTATGTGAGCAGAACCGCTAGTAGGACGTATAAGCCCAGCTAACATGCGTAATGTAGTCGTTTTTCCTGCACCGTTGGGTCCAAGAAATCCAACAACCTCGCCTTGTTCAATCGTAAAATTCATATCTTGTACGGCGTAGTGTTTGCCATATCGTTTGTTAAGTCCTCGTGCTTCTATCGCAGGCATTTGACTCCTTTTGGGTATAGCTTTTAAGTTACAAATAATAATAAGTCTAGTTGATTCTAGCGTTAGCCGTAGCATTTGCAATCACCAAATAGTATGAGGTGTTAAGCTATAAGGTATTAAACTATGAAGTATTAAACTATGAGGTTTTAAACATAGTGCAGAGTATGTGTTCTTATAAAGATGCCCTATAAATTGCATGCCCTTTAAACAGCCTATTGTTAAGGGTGAGTATAAAAACTGTTTTCAGTAGCAGCATTTATCTTTATCGAGCATTACTTCTACTCTGATAGTTTACATTACATTAAGTGCTATATGATGCTAAATTGATGTTCATTAACCTTAGTTAAAGTATAACTAACTTACTGGGCTAGGGTTGTCGAGTAGTATGCATTGTATATAGCAGCGGGGGTATGGTTAAACTCCCAAAAATTTCATAATATTTAGCTTTAGTACAATTGGTAATTCCTATCATTTATGCACAACTAACCATATGATAGTTAGTTCGATAAAGATCATTAATATTAAGATGACCATGTGGCTCGAGCCGAGAAGCATACTATCTAGTCGCACATCTTTCCAAAGCTACTTAAAGGGGGCATAATCTATGGAAAATTCGTCGATACCTGACTTAGAAAATAATAGAGCGGATGAAGCAGTGTTAGAAGCTCTCCTTAAGGATGCAAAAAAAGGTCCTGGAGAAGCTGGTTTAGAAGCGTTGCTTGAAGATGCAAAAAAAGGTCCTGGAGAAGCTGGTCTAGAAGCTTTGCTTGCTCAAGCAGATAAGGAAATTTCTGAGAAGAGTGGTTCAGAAATACTTGCTAATGACCGAGCAGAACGTAAAAAGGTCAGACAGATGAGACAAGATGCACGTAGTTCGAGTTCAAGTGGTGAAGGTATAGCAACGGAAAGTGTAAATACTAAAGCCATGGAACGTGCTCACGCCAATTCACCAGAAAAAAATGAGCGTGCTGGTAAGAAGGCTGCGACCTATAAAGCGCAAATGCTTATCGTACATGCAGATACAACACAGTTATCTGTTTTAGAAATGAGTTTTATCAGTGAAGGCTTTAATGTAGTTATCTTTCAAACGGGAAAAGAAGCGCTACACTTCTTGAAGAAAAACGTTCCAGACATCATGCTTTTAGATGCTGATATGGAAAAATTAACGGGGATGGATATTTGTTTCCGAATCCGCAAAATTAAACGTTTTGAAAAAGTACCCGTGATTATCATGACGGAATCTGTTGATGATAGAACTGAAACCATGGTCAAGATGTGCCATGCAAATGACTTCTTTCCAAAAACACATAAGAATATTGAATTAAAAGCTAAAGTTCGCAAGCTTATTGACCAAAGTGATGTTGAGAAACTTACGCAAGTTGATATTGAATAAAATCTAGTTTTGTAAAGTCAAAATCATGTATGAAGCACGGTAGGTTTTTCTATCAAGTGCTTCTTCATGCTGTATATCGGATTTACCAATTCCGCTTAATTCATTAATTAATTCGATGTATCAAAAAAGCTAAGAACTCAAGTGTGCTGCGGAATATGGTTGAGCACCTGACGCCTAAAACTGGTTAATTTATGAAGGATATTGTTGGACTCGGTATTACAACTGGTCTTGACGCTGCCTCAAGACTTCATACATAAGTAATGCACCAGCACTAGCAACATTTAGACTATCGGCAAGTCCTGCCATGGGTATAACGACTTCTTCAGTAGCATGTTCATGCCAAAAAGCTGAGAGGCCATCG
>CALHRJ010000234.1 GCA_938038395.1 uncultured Deinococcales bacterium
GCGCCTCACCGCCAGAAAGCGTGGTAGCACTCTGCCCAAGTTTGATGTAGTCAAGACCAACATCGTGCAGTGTTTGAATGATTCGGTGAATCTTAGGATGGTTCTCAAAAAACTCCAAGGCTTCGCGGACATCCATATCAAGCACATCTGCAATTGTCTTACCTTTGAACTTAACAGCCAGAGTCTCTCTGTTATAGCGTTTACCATTGCACTCACGGCAAGTCACCCAAACATCCGCAAGGAAGTGCATTTCAATTCTGTCTTGCCCGTGACCACCACAAGCCTCACAGCGTCCACCTTTAACATTGAAACTAAAACGCCCACCTTTATAACCACGCTTTTTCGCTTCTGGTGTCATGGCAAATACCTGACGGATAAGGTCAAAAACATTGGCGTAGGTCGCAGGGTTAGAACGTGGTGTTCTACCGATTGGGTCTTGGGTAATATTGATAACTTTATCTAGCTTATCTATACCCGTGATTTTCTTGAACTCACCACCAGATTGTTGACTTTTGTTTAGCTTGCTTGCTAGTGCTGGGTAGAGCGTATCGGTAATTAAACTACTCTTACCACTACCACTTACACCTGTTACGAGTGTCAGAGTACCTAGTGGGATTTTGGTATCTACTTTTTGTAAGTTGTTCTGGGTTGCACCTTTGATTTCAATCCAGCCACTTGGCACACGTCTGTTATCACTTGGTGCTTCAATTTTGCGTTTACCACTTAAGAACTGACCTGTTAAACTCTTTTTGTTTTTCGATAGTTTACTAGGCGTACCTTCCGCAACTAGGAAGCCACCCTGCACACCTGCACCAGGCCCAAGGTCAAGAATCCAATCGCTAGCTTTCATGGTTTCTTCGTCGTGTTCTACGACTAGTACAGTATTGCCCATATTGCGCAAGCGAATCAGCGTTTCAATCAGTGCTTCGTTATCTCTAGCATGTAGCCCGATGCTCGGCTCATCCAAGATATACAAGACACCCATAAGCCCACTACCAATCTGACTTGCTAGGCGTATGCGCTGACCTTCACCACCCGAAAGCGTTTTCGCAGGTCTATCTAGTGTGAGGTAGTGCAAACCAACATTGAGCATGAACTGCAAGCGGTCACGAATTTCTTTGATAACTTCTTCAGCAATTTCTAGTTCACGCTGATCGAGTTGTGCTTCTAGGTCGGTTATCCATTTGTGTGCATCTTCTATAGATAAAGTACTTACTTCGATTATGCCACTGTTGTGAACTAGGACAGCCCTTGCTTCTGCACGCAAACGTGCACCATAGCAACCAGTACATTCTGCTTCGCGCATGTAGCTTTGGTAGTGCGTTCGCATACCTTCAGAACCAGTTTGTCTATAGCGACGTAGAATATTCTTAATGATTCCACCAAGCGGTCTTGTGACCTGACCTTGCCAACCATCTTCATCCTCAGCATTTTCGCCACCGTGCTTGAACTTGATTTTTTCAGTACCAGAACCATGTAGTAACACATCACGTACTTTTTTCGGAAGCTTCTTCCAAGGGGTATCTAGGTCAAATTTATAGTGCTCTGCAATTGAGTTGACAACATTGACCGTCCAACCTGTTTTTTTACCAAGTTCACCATACCAACGTAGCGCACCATCGTTCAGGCTTAGCTCTTCATCTGCAATAATTAGCTTTGGATCAACCGTAAGTTTAGTACCTAAACCTTGGCATTCACCACACATGCCTAAGGGCGAATTGAAGCTAAACATCTGTGTAGAAAGTTCTGGAAAACTTATGTTGCAGTCTGGGCAAGCATTGTGCTCACTCATCATAATGTCATTGGTTTTATTACCATCTACGATGCTTGCGACCAAAAGACCATCGGCAGTACGTAAGGTGGTTTCTACGGAATCAGTAAGTCTAGACAGGAACTCTTCGTTGATTTCTTCAGGGATTTCGAGTCTATCTACAATGATGTCGATGCTGTGTTTGTTTTTCTTTTCCAGTTTGATGCTATCTGTAAGTTGAACGGTTTCTCCATTTATTCGGGCTCGAGCGAAGCCTTCAGCTCTAGCACCCTTAAGCACATCAACGTGCGTCCCCTTACGGTTTTGAACCACAGGCGCTAACAATTGAAACCTTGTACCCGCTTCAAAGTCACAAATCTGTTCACCAATTTGTTGTGCGCTCTGGGCAAACACTGCCTTGCCACAATTCGGACAATGCGGTTGCCCAATGTTGGTAAACAGCACCCGCAAATAATCCATGATTTCAGTAACAGTACCAACCGTTGAGCGTGGATTTTTAGAAACTGTTTTTTGTTCAATAGCAATTGCAGGGGAGAGTCCACCAATATAATCAACTTTTGGTTTTTCCATCTGACCAAGGAACTGGCGAGCATAGGCTGAGAGGCTTTCAACATAGCGTCTTTGACCTTCTGCGTAAATAGTATCGAATGCCAGGCTGGATTTGCCAGAACCTGATACGCCAGTAATGACTACTAGCTTGTCTCTAGGGATAGTAACGTCAATATTTTGTAGATTGTGGTGTTTTGCCCCGCGGATGGTGATGTGTTTTTGTGCCATAACGTTAGCTTCAAGCTCCCTAGTTTTTAAGTGATAGGTTACAGTTGATTCGTAGGTTTGAATGTGTTGGATAACCTAGTCCAAAATACAGATGCAGCAGTATACCTTAAATAATCAAAAACATCTTGGGTCAAGCACCCAGTTTTTAAGCTTTGCTATGCATTTTGGTTTAAGGGTTAAAAGTGAAATCCCCCCCTAGCTCCGCTTTGAAAAAGTGGGGATTAAGGGCAATTCTGACCAAATAAAAAGCATCCTAAATTTAGGATGCTCAACTGCTAAGTTAGCTGGGTTTAGATTAATTCAAAAGGCACTTCAACGGGGCGCATTGTTTCGTGGACATGCAACCACATGACATTGTTTTTAGTCATTATGTTGCTTTCAAAAATTACCGTACTTACTCTGGTGGTTGCTTCTGCATCCTCACCATCTTGTTGCCATTCTTCGTAGGTAAGCATTGCGGTTGTGCTACTCAGATAGCGAAATTCTGGTTTTTCGATCCAAATTTTTATATTGGGCCGTTTGCCATGCATCATAAAAAGACTGCCTTTGAGCTCATTGCGATTGGTTTGTTTGCCATTTGGCACAATCATTGTGAAATCTGCATGTATGACATCGCTAAATCTAGCAAATCCAGTTACACTGTTTTCAATTGTTCCAGTAAACCAGTCTTCAAAGAACTGATGTAGTTCTTCTATTTCTCTGATACATTCATTTTTCACAAATAGCAACCTTTTTGTAGCCTTGGACTATAATAAAGTTAACAAAAAAGTTGCTTTCACTTCTATTAAGTATGCCTCTTTGGATGCAGTTTCACTTGTCTTTACTTGTTTTTATGAGCTTTCATCATCTCTATGAACGGTATCCATGCCAAATGCTGGCAGACAAACAGCTATGTATTCAGCACCATCAGCTTCTGGTGTGCTGTAGCGAACCCATTCACCTGCGTTACAAACAATGGCTTCGCCAGCTTTTACATCTACGGTATCGTTTTCGCTTTCGACTCGTAGCATTCCTTTGAGGACTAAGGTGTATTCGTCAAACTCGGGACGTTGACCTGGCTCGAGCCAGCCTCCTGGACTTGTCATTTTGGCCATACTTAGTGCAGTAGTCTTCGAATTGACTTGACCAAAAAATTCTTCGATACGCTTAGGCTTATTACCAGCAGATTCAATAATAGTGGGTTGAAATATTTTTGTAGGCATAGGTATATTGTGTCATACTTTGCTTTCATTGTGATGAAATTGACCAATTTGCTTATAGCTGAGCAAAGATTAAGGTGAATATCCGAGTTTAATAACGGATGTGGGAACTCTGATCTCAACCTTGATCGGAACATACCCTTTAATGCCTGCTAGGACTTGGCTTTCTGGTTTCTGATGTGTAACAGAAAGTAAACTGTATTATTGCAAACTGCCTTTAAGATGCACTCAAGTAAGTGCCTTTAGGATAGATGATTTTATAGTTAAGTTCACTTCTAATGAACAAAATCAAGGTTTTTCACATTTTTGCCATAGTGTTGCAAATTTTACACAAGTTTTGTCAAGCCGAGGAGTACCCTGTATTTAGCCCAATTTATTGGGCGGTGTGATTTTGGATTGTATCTAAGGATTATATCTGACTTTCACATTCTTCTCCGTTTGCGACTCAACTCAGCCATGTACGTTGGGTCGCAGCTTTTTTTCTCTTTATATAACCCTATGAAAACAGACTATAAAGCTATCATTTTTGATGCTAGTAACACCTTGTTTTTTGGTGATGGCAACGAATTTGAACAGGCTAATCTATACAGTGTTTACTATTACCTTTGGCGAAAAGGCATAGATTTAAATGTGGAAGATATAGATATTGAAATGTTGTGGACACGTTGGCAAGCACTAAGACAGCGTCCAAAGGGTGATTTAGAGCATCGCCAACTTACATCAACCAAAGCTGATTTAAAAGAATTATTTTCCACCATAGAGGCTGTTAAGCTTGATGCTAAGTTTTTAAACAAGCTTGAAGCTGTTTATTATGAAGGTGTTGTTGCGGCAACACAAAGCTTGCCAGAAATGTTTGAAGTCTTAACTGCGCTTTCTAAGAATTATAAGTTGCTGGTACTTTCAAATACACGCTCACATTACTTTATAGAGGAGAGTATTTGTCGTGCTGGGTTGTTAGACTTTTTTGAGTTAGTAGTTACCTCTGATGTGGTGGGGTGGCGTAAGCCAATGGGGCGAATATTTGAATCAGCTTTGGCAGGGGTGGGGCTCGAGCCAACCCAAACTATTATGATTGGCGACAGTTTAGAAAAAGATATTGCTGGTGCAAAAGCACTTGGCATGAAAACAATATGGCTAAGTTTAAACAGCACATCAAAATTATCTGATACCAAAACTTTTCCAGATGCCGAAGCCAAACACCCTTTAGAACTTTTAGGTGTTATTGATTCGCTGAAGTAATAGTACAAAAGCAACATGCTAGAATTGAAATCTATGAAGCAACCCCATAAACCTCTGCTACCCCGAATGGAATTCTTAGAGAGTCTGCCTAAAAAGCGTATGTCAGCAGGTGCTATTTTTAGAAATGCTGCTAACGAAGTTCTATTTGTTAAACCAAATTACCGTGATACTTGGCTGGTACCAGGTGGAGTCATTGATGCTGATGAATCCCCAAAACAAGCCTGTGAGCGTGAGGTATTAGAAGAAATAGGTTTGGTTATAGAAGTCGGAAATTTATTAGTAACAGTCTATAGCCACCCGTCAGAAGAGGATACTGAAAGCCAAAGCTTCATGTTTGATGGGGGAATACTGACACAGCCACAACTAGACTCAATTGTTTATCAGGATGCTGAAATTGAAGAACACAAGTTTATGAAGCTAGCAGATGCAAAACCGCTTCTTACAGAGGGCTTTGCGCTTACTATAGAAAATGCTATCAAAGCATTTCAAGAGAATCGCTGTATCTATTTTGAGAAAAAAGTTAGATAGGTAGTACTGTATATTTACCGAATATGCCCTGCACGATTGAGCATTCGGTAACTAACTGCATTGTGTTTTTCGGTTAGGCTGGTTAAGTCAGTACTTAATAATTCACCATTCTCAACAACAATTTTACCATTGATAACTGAGTGATGAACTTGCTGAGGGGCACAAGTCAGCAGCGATGCTAATAGGTCCAATTGACCACCAGCATGAGCTAAGTCATCGATTCTAAATGCTACAAAATCTGCAGCCATACCAACTTCCAAGCGACCTATATCATTGCGACCTAAGACCTGTGCGCCACCAAGTGTAGCCAGCTTTAAAGCTTCCCTAGCTGACATAGTGTCGGCTTCCGCCATGACACGTTGAAGGAGCATGGTTTGGCGTGCTTCGCCTAGCATGTGGTTACCATCGTTACTCGCAGATCCATCTACGCCAAGACCTACACGAACATTGTTATCAATCATTTGTCTAACAGGTGCAATGCCCGATGCCAAAATCATGTTGCTACTTGGACAATGGCAAATGCCAGTTCTACATTCACCCATACGCTTGATTTCGCTTTCGTCTGGGTGGACCATGTGGGCAAACCAAACATCGTCACCCATCCAACCTACGCTTTCAGCGTAATCTATAGGGCGTTTCCCAAACATGTCGAGGCAAAACTGATTTTCATCTTTAGTTTCGGCAAGGTGTGTATGTAGGTGTACACCGTAGGTTCTAGCAAGTGTTGCTGATTCACGCATTAGGTTTTCAGTTACACTAAATGGGGAACAAGGTGCTACGCCTATTTGTAGCATTGAGAAGTCACTGGCATCATGAAACTGTTCTATAACACGCACGCAGTCTTTGAGAATATCTGCTTCGTCTTCACAAACACGATCTGGCGGTAAACCACCTTTACTTTCACCAAGACTCATACTGCCTCTGGTTGGGTGAAAGCGCACACCTAGATCTTTGGCAGCAGCAATTTCATCATCAATTCTACTGTCGTTTGGGTAAAGATAGAGGTGATCAGCAACTGTTGTACAACCGCTCAAAACCAGTTCTGCAAGGCCAACTTTAGCGCTTGTATAAACTGCCTCAGCATCTAATTCAGCCCAAACAGGATAAAGTAATTTAAGCCAATCAAAGAGTTTATGACCCTGTGCTGTACCAATTGTTCTTGTCAACGTTTGGTACAAATGATGATGACAGTTCACCATGCCTGGAATAACCACACAACCTTTGGCACTCAATATGTTTTCAGGATTTTTATAGCGATTAGCTTCTGGGTGGTTTCCAAGCCATTCGATATGTTCTTGCTTGCTTCCAATAAAGATAATCTTGTTGTCTTCGCACAATAGTACAGCGTCTGAAATCTCTAACCAGCCAGTTTTTGCCCTATTGATTACACTGTTGTCTGGACTACTTTGGGAACTATAGGTTTTATGGCTTGATGTAGCTTCAGGGCTGGCTAGGAGTGTAATATCGCTAAATTGTAACAAAGACATGGATTCATAGTTAACCACATACTGCTGATGTAGTTCTACGGCAAATTATGTCAGAGGTACAACCATTTTGTGAAAATATATTAGAGCATATAACAATTTGCAATTTAGCATTTGGTTGTCATATTTAAATATTCACAGGTACTTATAGCGCTAAATTGTCGACTTTATCAAGCTATTGAAATGTATTTTGCACCAACTAATGCATGCATGAAAATTGACATATCTAAATCCCTAAATGTTATCCAAACAAAATCCAAACAAAGTTTGATTATTGTTGGTAGTATGATGCCTGTGAGTAACACCTCTTTTTCAAATTCTGATTTTCAAACAACAAATAGTCGTCGCTACACAGTTTTGGTGGTAGAGGACGAAGCAGCTCTAGCAGAAGCAATTGAGCTTTATTTGCGTAATGAGGGCTATAAGACAGAACGTGCTTCAGATGGTGAACGTGCCTTAGAGTTGTTCCAATTTGCACAACCTGATTTAGTTATTTTGGATATTGGTTTGCCTAAGTTAGATGGAATTGAAGTTTTGAAACGCATCCGTATAAAAAGCACAATCCCTGTGATTATGTTAACCGCCAGAAGTGAAGAAGTTGATGAACTTTTGGGCCTAGGCTTGGGTGCTGATGATTATGTTACTAAACCTGCTAGCCCAAGAAAGCTTATGGCTAGGGTGAAAGCTGTGTTGAAGCGCTCAGTTGCGCCTGTAAGTGAATCTGAACGTATACGAATTGGCGCTGTAGATATTGATGTCTACGGTATGAAGGCTTCCTTTGATAATCAAGAGATTCCTTTAACTCCAAGTGAGTTTCGTATGTTGCATCATTTAGCACTAACCCCAGGACGTGCTATCGAACGTTTGGAGCTACTTGAAGTGGCTATGCCAGATAGTGATGCTTTAGAACGTGCTGTGGATATTCATATGACCAATTTGCGCCGTAAGCTTAAAGAAGCAGGTGCTGATGATATTATCGAAACTGTTCGAGGAATGGGCTATAGGCTAAAAACTCCTTACTGATACACAAGAGTTTGCATAATTATGAATCGTTTGTTTACAAGAATTTTCCTAGCAATGTTGACGGTTACAGTCATTTCGTTGATTGCTGTGCCATTGACTCAAAGTTTTTTGACAAAACGAACTATTAATGAGCAAACGACAGAGTTTCGAGAATTGCTCGAGCAGCGCACGAGCCCATCGGGACCACGAGACTTTTTCGTAAGACCAAATCGGACGAACTTGACGCCTCGAAACAATCAAGGAGACAACTCTAAAGATAATTACCCGAAAAATAATCAAGGTAATAACTCAAAAAATGACCGAAATGGTTCAAATCAACCCAGATATAACCCACCCAGACCTCAGCAAGTCGGCTCTAACCAAGTGCCACCACCACCTTTCGCAATTAGGTTAGATGATACTCAAGAGTTGATTGCAGTCACGCGTTTTGGTATTGATCCTAATTATGCAGTAACTGAAGATGAAGCAGTAGGTTTTCAAGAAATATTAAGAACGCCACAGCTACAGCGACAACTAACTGCAGCTTTACAAGGAACAACTGTAGTCCAAAGGCAGGATTCTAATCTGAATGAGCGTCTTCTTTCTGTTTTCGGAAGTTATCGCAGTAGTGTACGGCAAGGTATTTTGATTGGTATTCCGATTGCTGCTTTAGTGAGTATTTTATTGGCAACATGGTTAGCTCGAGCTCTATCTAAACCTCTTGAAGCAGTTTCAGGTGCAGCTAGTACCATTGCTCAAGGTGATCTAAGCTCACGAGTTTTATTAAAGCGACTTGCACAACAACCAAAAGAAACCCAAGCACTTGCGTCGAGCTTTAATGACATGGCAGAGTCCTTAGAAAGTGCTCAAGAAGAACGAAAAGCCATGATTGCAGATATTGCTCATGAACTGCGAAACCCTTTAGCGACCATGCAATTTAGGATAGAAGCGTTACAAGATGGTTTGTTAGAGCCAAGTCAAAAAGAGTTTACGGTACTCAATGACCAAGTTGGTTTACTATCGCGTTTGGTTGATGATTTAAGAACCTTATCTCTTGCAGATGCTGGGCAACTGTCACTAAATATTGAGGAATTTGATTTAAGAGTATTGCTTGAAGGTCTCAAGCTGCAATGGCAAGAGCGTGCTGATAGACAAAATGTTCAGATTAGCTTAGAAAGTACTGTTGAAGGTGCCATGATTCAGGCAGATAGTGACCGAGTGTCTCAAGTGATGCATAACCTAATTAGTAATGCGCTAAAGGTAATGCCTGATGGTGGAGATGTATATGTTTCTCTGACGAGCGACGCTAAGCATTACAAAATTGCTGTTGAAGATACTGGACCTGGTATTGCTGAAGATAAGCTAGAAGTACTTTTTGAGCGTTTTGTTCAAGGCGAACGGCGTGATGTTAAGGGTAAAGAAAATAGTGGTTTAGGTTTGGCGATTGTTAAAACCTTTGTTGAATTGCATGGTGGCAGTGTTCGTGCCAGCAACGGCAAAGTGGGAGCAAAGTTTGATGTGAGCTTGCCAGCATAATACCAATTCTGCTCAATTCATCAATTAGTTCAGGATTTAGTCGAACTTGAATATCTAGCTATGAAGTGGAATAAACTAAGGCACCTGACGTTTCAAACTGTTCAATTTATTAACGATGCTTTCGGGGTGCATCCGTATCGAATGTAGCGTTATTTTGTTGATAAGTAGCAGATTTACTTATCCTCCAAAGCAAGGATGCACCCATGCTTTTGGACTCAGTATGAGCTCGAGCCATTTTTAGGATAGAATAAAGCCACAGAGAAAGTTACGTGGAGGCCTTATGAAAATTCCTGAATTTGAGCTAGAAAGATTTCAATCTCTCTATGAGCATCATGTTGATTACAACATGTCTGAAAGTGGTGTACACCCTTTAAAAGTTAGCGATGTTCTTCCTGCAGAGGATTACGAATCATTCCTAAATCAAGAACTTATCTACGCTCAGACCAATGGTCCTGAGCTTTTACGTGAGCGTATTGCTTTACTCTACAATGATGCAAAAGTAGACAATATTCTGGTTACCAATGGCACGATTGAAGCTAACTTTCTGGCGACGTGGGGACTTATCGAAGCAGGTGACGAAGTTGTTTACATGTTACCCAACTATGTACAGATTAAAGGTTTAGCTGAAACTTGGGGTGTAACACTCAAAGGCTTTCACTTACGTGAAGATAATGATTGGCAGCCTGATCTTGCAGAACTTGAAGCGCAGATTAGTGATAAAACAAAAGTTATTGCGATTTGTAACCCAAATAATCCAACTGGAAAATTACTCAGTGATGAAGCACGTAAAGGTATCATTCGCTTAGCAGAGCGTGTGGGTGCTTGGGTGCTGGTTGATGAAATTTATCGAGGCACTGAACACAGTGGTGAAATGATAGAGAGCTTTTGGGGTAGCTATGATAAGTTGATTTGTACCTGTGGTTTATCTAAAGCATATGGTTTGCCTGGTTTGCGCATTGGTTGGATGGTTGCGCCTGAGAAGTTTGTAGAAGATGCTTGGGGGTTTAAAGACTACACGAGTATAACTGCGGGGACACTGAGTTACGATTTAGCAGCGAGGGCGCTCGAGCCTACAACTCGGTCTCGCATATTAGGTCGTAATCGGGATTTAGTACTCACAAACCTAAAAATCCTTCAAGACTGGATTGCTGAACAAAACGGTCTATTTACATTGTCACCACCTGATTCTGGCGCAATGGCTTTTGCTAAGTATCATTTCGATATTTCATCAGTTGAGTTTAGCGATAAGTTACATCACGATAAAAGTGTGCTTGTTGTACCAGGCGCACACTTTGGTTTAGAAAACTTCTTGCGAATGGGTTATGGACTAGAAACACCGAATCTAAAAGCTGCGCTTGCGAGAATTACAGAAACCTTGCAAGACTTAAAAGTCTTATGAAGCTAGGACTGTTAATGTATGCC
>CALHRJ010000235.1 GCA_938038395.1 uncultured Deinococcales bacterium
TCAATTACTACCTATACTCTCTGAGAGTTTTTGCTCTAAGTCTTGGAAAGCTTGTGGACGTTTTAAAACGTGTGGATACCATTCACCTTGTCTAAATGGGGGTGAAATCACAGCTGCCGCTCTACCTGTTATGGATATAAACGGTACCGCACCATAGTGACGAGAGTCGCCACTGCGGGTTCGGTTATCACCCATGATGAAATACTCTTTTGGTCCTAAGGTAGTGGCTCCGTAGGAGCTCGAGCCCAAATTCACCCCACCATCAGTAATAAACGATTGATCAAGCGCCTGACCATTGATAAAAACCTGTCCGGCAGTAATCGCAACTGTGTCGCCAGGAACACCAATTACACGCTTTACAACTAAAGCTCTACGACCCTGACGAAATGGAGAATCAGGCTTTTCTCGAACAACCACTATTTCCCCACGTTTATAAGGCTGCATAACACCCATACGACGTAGCCACGTTTCGTATTTAGGTACAAAAAATCTATCTCCCTTCAGTGTTGCAACAAGTGTAGGACCAGACCCACCAACCAAATTTGGTTGCATGGATGAACCCATTACACCAACTGTTGTAAATACAAAAGTGATAATAATAAAAGCAATTACAAATGCTTTTGCATAAGAGATAATTTCTTTGACCCAGATGTTGTCCATAAAACCTTTCAAAATAATGTCAATATTGCTAAGTTTCAAATATTAAGTAGTGATTTGTAAAATAATGAGCAACCTCGTAACAAGTTGATGAAACATCTATAAGAAAAGCGTGTGATTTAAGCGTTACAGTAGTACCAAAGTCTTATTTGAACTCAGTACTGTGTAGGTTCATTATTTACGATTAACCGCCTCAACTAAATTGCGATTATGACCCTAATCATAGCAGCTAATGTATTAAACACATGTTGATATTGCCCTCCTCAAATCAGCATAAATCTATGAAGAAAAGCACTTGTATTATACGTGTAATATGAGTAAACTATTAACAGTGCGTACAAAGCACATTCCTAGATTGCTATTCAGAGAGGGCTTCTCTGTTTAGTCTTCATATTCTTCTCCGAAAGGCTGCTGACAAATTTACAGCAGCTTTTCAAAACCTCTTACCCATAAAATCTTTTTCTCATTACATTAAGCTTATACAGTGGGCTTTCACTTAGTGCTGATATTGTTTAAACGCAGTTTGCACTTAAGCTACAGGTTCCAACTCCAAGCTGTAAATAGCTATCGCCTTTATTCCTAAAACTGTTGTAAATTGATGCGAGGGACTATTAGCTGCTTTTGATAGTTTGCTTGCTAAAATATTCCTCATCTTATTCAAGCTTTTAGCCAACTTTACTAAAATGAAATAGCAGCATGCTAACCTAGTTATAAAATAGCAATAGAAAAGGATTTATTATGAAAATTGAAGCAATCGAGTTACGCGAACTTCATACCAACATGCTTTTCAGCTTTCAAACAAGTTTTGGTGAAGAACAGTTTCTAAGAAAACTTATTCTTGTTTTACATACAGATGGCGTAGAAGGTTATGGTGAATTCACAGGTCACAACTTTCCGGGTTACTCTTATGAAACTGTAGACACTGGGTGGGATTGTTTAGAGCAACACATCATTCCACAAGTTTTGGGTAAAAGCTATGAAACCCCTGCACAACTACTGCACGAATTGCGCTTCATTCGTGGACACAACATGGCAGTTGCAGCTCTAGAAAGTGCTTTTTGGGATGCTCAAGCTAAAGCGGCAGGTCTGCCACTGTGGGTACTGCTTGGTGGACAAAACCTTGAAATTCCTGTAGGCGCATCTTTAGGCATACAACCAACTGTAGAAGAAACCGTAGAAATTGCTCAAAGACACAAAGCAGAAGGCTACCGCAGACTAAAGTTCAAGATTAAACCAGGGTGGGATGTAGCACCACTGCGTGCAGTTAGAGACGCCCTGCCAGACATGCCACTCACTGTAGATGCAAACAGTGCTTATACCTTAACCAATGCTCGCGTGTTTCAAGAACTGGACGAATTAGGCTTGGACTATATAGAACAACCTCTTGCATACGATGACTTACTTGACCACGCTCAGCTACAAAAACTACTCGCAACACCAATTTGTTTAGATGAATCCATCCATTCACCCGAAGATGCCCGCAAAGGTCTAGCAGGCGATGCTGGTCGTGTTATTAACATCAAGATGGGTCGAGTAAGAGGTCATAGACAAGCCAGACGTGTCCATGAAGTTGCCCAAAGTTTTGCTGCACCGGTTTGGTGTGGTGGCATGATGGAACTTGGTATAGGCAGAGCGCACAACCTGCACTTGAGTTCACTTGAAGGCTTTACGCTACCGGGCGACACTTCTAGCGCAAGCCGTTACTGGGAAAAAGATATTACCAACGAAGTTTTAGACGCTGTGGATGGTGTGCAAAAAGTACCTGAAGGTGCTGGCATTGGTGTAACGCTAGATAATGATTTTATTGAGACTATCAGTGTTAGGCATCAGATGTATAAAGGTAGCTAAATAGATACCTAACCCTAATAGTTAACTAAAGCAAAACCTGAATAATAATACATACTTCTAACGAAACTAAGGTAAACTAACTCTCGTGGTAGACACCTTTATTCGCCTATGGGCAAACCTGTACACCCGCATTGGTTTAATCATTGTGGTTGCACTCTTTGCAATTTGGTTTTTACAACAAACTCAAATTGCTTGGGGTAGCTTTATTATTGCCTTTACAATTGCTTATGTTGCAAATCCATTTGTGACTTGGTTTGAAAATAAACGCTTTGTATCTCGAAGTTCGGGTGTTGTTATAGTGTTGACTTTTCTATTGCTATTGCTAGTAACGGTAGGTATTTTACTTATTACTTTGGGTGTCTCACTTACCCAAAACATTAATATCAATCCATTTATTCGCTGGATTCAAGGATTGCCAAATTGGGCTCAAAATGCATTACCTTCTTGGGTCTTTAGTGAACAAAATTCTGAAAGTATTACAACGCTTTTAGAAAACACGCGTACTTTTGCTATAGATTGGTCACAACAAGCGGCTACAAGATTCTTTAAAGGTATTGGTGGTTTTGTTGGAATCATATTACAAACTGGTTTAGTGTTTGTACTTGCTGGCTATATTATGCAAAGTTTTCCGAGCATTACTAAAAATATGCTAAAAGTATTTCCCCCAAGACGACAACCTTTTGTAGCTGAATTAGGTGAAAAGCTAGATATTGCAGTTGGTGGCTATATTCGTGCGAAGGTTATTGAAGCCTTGATCGTAGGTGCTGTTGTCTGGGTTACGCTTGTGCTTATTGGGGTTCAGCTTGCTTTACCCATAGCTGTAGTTGCTGCTATTTTGAATCCGATTCCCTATCTTGGACCTGCGATTGCAACTGTTCCAGCAGTGCTTGTAGCGCTGGTTGGACCAGATAGTAGCGATGAAATCCATATTGTTAAAGGGATTGTTACCTTGGTAGCTATGCTGATTATTCAGCAATTAGATGGTAATGTACTTGGGCCGTTGCTTTTACAGCAGAGTGTTAAGTTACATCCAGTGATGGTTTTGGTGGCTTTGTTGGTGGGCTCGAGCCTCTTTGGGTTCTGGGGCTTACTGCTAGCTATTCCCGCAACTGCCTTTGCCCAACTGCTCTATAGCGATTATTACTTAACCAGTGATTGGTACGCAGGTCGATACTGGCGACCCCAACCACCCACAAACTATGACGCAACAAACGATACTGCTTACAATGGTAACTCTGCCTACGGAACGTCACCGAACATAAATCTGAATCCTGATACTGAAACAGCCTATGAAGTTAATACTGGAGCTAAGGGTAAACCTGTTTCTGATACCTTTACAGATGAAAATGTTGCCAGTGATGGTGTAGAAAAAACGCCTAGTACCGAGTCTAGCTAAACCTAATTCCAAAGTTAAATATGAACTTATGCTGGAACGATTCGTGTTCCAGCATTTGCTTTTAGTACTTCTCTAATACTTTCAGGCTTGCGTCCATCAGCGATTACGGCGAAGGCAGCACCCTGCTCGAGCGCCCCTACAGCCGCCTCAACCTTTGGAATCATCCCGCCAGCTATGCGCCCATCGGTAATACGTTCTTCAATATCTTTTTGACTTAGTTCAGATAACAAACTTGTTTTATCTTCAGGGTTATCTAACACACCTGGAATATCACTCAAGAAGATAACAGGACTCTGTAAAGCCCCTGCAACCGCACCAGCAACACTATCAGCATTGACATTATAAACACCATCACCAGCTTCGGTAGCTGCGATGCAAGCAATCACAGGAATCAAAGCTTGTTGTAACAAGCTATCTAGCAAAGCTTTGTTTACCTGAGTTACCTCTCCAACAAAACCAAGTTCACCATTCTGAGCTTGTTT
>CALHRJ010000236.1 GCA_938038395.1 uncultured Deinococcales bacterium
TGTGGTTAGGCAGCGTTTTGAGGCTGTTTTGATTAAGCGGGAGAGTTGTACTGCGCCTAAAAGGGATTTGGTTATAAGGTAGTCGGGTTTAGCTTAAATAGTATTCTACCCACTGTTTGCGCCAAATGGGAGCTTCATAAGGGTCTGGCCAGAATTCTAACTGTTTTACAATTAGGTTGTTTTTGACGGTCGAGTAGGTTATGGCTCGAGCCTTCACAACACCATCTGTTACACTGACATCCGAAACTACTTCGTTACCATCCGCAAGCAAGCTATTAATAACAAAGCGCCACTCACCATTCGCTGGATAGAAGCTATTCACTGCAACAAAATTATCTCGACCAATAATTCTTTCCCCAGACATGGGCCAAGTCAATTCATAGTCTTCACTTAACCACTCACTAGCTTTAGCAAAATCATTAGTTTGCATGGCTGACCAATAGTTCTCAACAACTTCTTTTGGTGTCATCATCAAACGCCAAATTGCTTGAAATGATGGTTCATATGCATATAACCAAAATGCTGCCAATCTTTCGGAGATAGGTCACCAAAAATAGGATGGTAGCAATTTTCATAGGATCTATTGCTGGCTGAAAACTGATTCATTGCAGCAATCAGTTTTTGTTTGTCTTCATTAAAGCCTATTGGCGGTGTACCCTTTTTTTCTTGATCTACTGCAGCAATAGTTGGGATACCACGAGGTGCAGGGAATCCACTGTAAATAGCAAACCATGTCATCAGTTTTTGTTGAATTTGTTTTAAAGCGCTTGGCGGGTTAGCTGGCATGTTATCTTTTTGAAGCAAAACAAAGCTGTCAGTCAAGTGGCAAAGCATTTGATTGGCATTCATCCGCCCCCAGCGTGCTTGGCTATTTTCGGTCAACTTATCAAGTCGTTCCAATAGTGTAGCTTTGGCTTGTTCATCCGCAAGACTTTTCATAAGCGTAAGTCTAACATGCTATATACCTACAGGTGCATTTGTAAAACGTGTTTTTAAGCGAAGCGCAAAAACCGCTAAGGTGCAACCATACCGAACATTCCTTGGTTATTTAGAGGCTATTTTAATATGCCAATCTACGGTTGCATCCATTCGCTATTTGCTAGCTTCGCAGATTATAATGCTACAAAAGAATCTTGCTAGAAAAAAAGGAGAACAAGGTATGGACGCAAAAAAGACCATTATCAATAAACTGAGTAAGCAAGAAAGCTTTATGGTAGATATGGCAACTCAGATTTGGGAAAATCCACAGATTGCATTGGAAGAAACCTTTGCTTCTGATTTGCAAGCAAATGCCTTACGAGAACAGGGCTTTACTGTTGAGCAAGATGTAGCACAAATGCCAACTGCGTTTGTAGCGAGTTGGGGTTCAGGTGCGCCAATTATAGGAATCTTAGGTGAGTATGATGCATTACCTGGACTATCGCAAACAATTTCTACCACCAAAGAGCCGATAGTAGACGCTGGACCAGGTCATGGTTGTGGACATAACTTGTATGGCACAGCAGGTTTGGGCGCAGCAATAGCGGTTAAAGAAGTAATGGAGGCAGAAGGCATCAGCGGAACTATCCGTTATTATGGTTGCCCTGCTGAAGAAACACTTGTAGGTAAAACCTTCATGGCAAAGCATGGTCTCTTTGATGATTTGGATGCGTCTATTACGTGGCACCCTGGCTCAACAAATAGTTTGACGATGGGTTCATCCGCAGCTTTGAATTCTTTTAAAGTAAACTTTCATGGTGTGGCATCCCATGCTGGCGCAACACCTCATTTAGGACGCAGTGCTTTGGATGCTGCACAACTATTTGATGTAGGTGTTAACTACTTGCGTGAACATGTTATTCCTGAAGCGCGTATGCATACAGTAATTACCAATGGGGGAGAAGCGCCAAATGTTGTGCCAGCTCTAGCGCAAACATGGATGTATGTTCGTGCGCCTAACCGTCAATATGTTGATGAAATATATGAACGTGTATTAGCAATAGCAGAAGGTGCTTGTCTTATGACGGGTACGACGCATGATATAGACTTCTTAACTGGTTGTTATGACTATCTAGCGAATAAAGTTGTTTCAGATGTTATGTATGAAAATCTTAAAATGATTGATGGCAGTATGGAATTTACCGCTGAAGAAATCAAGTTTTCCAAAGAGTTGCAAACTACTTTTCCTGAAGGTTCTTTGCGAAATGATATACGTGGGACGATTGCTAATACCGAGGGTACAACTGAAGAAACCTTTGAAAGACCACTCGTTGGTGAAGTGTTAAAACACAGTGCAAATCCACCAGCGATGGGTGGCTCTACAGAAGTTGCGGATGTTAGTCACATAACACCAACGGTTCAGATAACAACGGTTTGTTGGCCGATGGGTACACCTATTCATAATTGGCAGACAGTGGCGGCATCAGGCTCGAGCATCGGCATGAAGGGCATGATGTTTTCTGCGAAGGCTATGGCACTCACTGCGTATGACTTACTGACTGACGCAGATACTTTGGCTAAAGCACACGAAGAATTTAAAGCAGTTAAAAAAGGTCAACCTTATGTTTCACCGTTACCTGATGACGCTTACCCACATTGATAACTTTTAGGTCAAACCTAAATAAGGTGCAAGCAAAGAAGCAAGTCCAGTTACCAGTAACAGTGCTTGAACCAAATAGCGAAGTCGGGCTTTATCAAATTTATTACCAACGATGATACCTAAGAATACGCCAACTAAAACTATAGGAAGAAAGTAGAGTGCTTGAATACCAGTGTCTGCGATAGGTTTACCAAAAGTAGTTAAGAGTAAGATAATTTGGATTGGTAAGATACTCCAGTAGGAAGCTGTCAAAAAGGAACGACTTGCTTTACTAGACCAGTTTTGAGCCACAACCCAAAGGGCAACGGCTGGACCACCAAAGCCAACCATGCCACCTAAAAAGCCACCTGAGCCAAAGGCTAGCCAAGACCAGTATGGAGCAAGCTTGACTGAAGTGTCAGCTTGCTCTTTTTCTTGTTTCTTATTTTTTTGTGAAGCTTGAATTTGGTTAAAAATTTGAATTGCTACAATAACAAGCAACAAAAGACCCAGAATCTGACGAATCAAAGCTCTGTCGAGGGTATTTAATATAGATAAAAGTAATATACCCACTGCCATTGTGCCAATGCGTAAGAGCATGGTTGGCAAAAGAATAGACCATTTGATATGGTTTCGTAACTTAGAGACCATAAACGATGTTATAAAAAGTGCGTTAACTGCTGTGAACATACTAGCCTCTGCTAAGCTAAAGCCACTCCAAACCAATAGCGGCATCATGAGTACAGCAAAAGCAAAGCCAGACGCACCTTGGAAAAAGCTGGCCGTAAATAGGATGAGGGCAGTTACAAGATTTGATTTGCTAAACAACTTCGATAGAAAGGAAGTTTCTTCTATAACAGGTTTTGCTTGATTGCTCAGAATATTTAAATCTGTCGATGTACTGATGATGCTATCAGAAACAGTCTTTGTGCCTATTGAAGGTAGTTCACTTTTGTTGATTTCAGGCGCATTAGGTGCTACATCAGGTAAGGTACTTTTAATGTCAGATTGTTCTAAAGCTAGAGAAAATACGTAGCCACTAGATGTTCTATTAGTATTATCAGGTGTTTCAGAGAGTTCTAAGCCAAGTTCAGGCTTAGGGGCAAACCAGTTTTTTAATCCGAGACAACAGTTATTTCTTTCAGGTTGAAGGTGTTGGATTACAAAAACTGCTACAATTAGGCAGAGTAAACCAAGCACATAATGTTTCACTTAATTAGCATAGCCCTCTACAAGATGATTTAGTAAGTAAAAGATAGCAAACTCATCTTCATGCTTAAGGGATAGTCAAAAGTGCTACTTTGTACATGTTCTCAATCACTATTTTTGCTAATTGCACCAGAACTGCAATGGGTATTTAGGTTGACTTTTAACTAAGGTTGCTTGCGTTACACTTTGATTGAATCGTTTATGGACCTAGCTATTATTCTTTGTATTTTATTTATTGCTGCACTTGCCAACACGACCTTTGGTTTTGGTTATCCGCTTATTGCTATGCCATTGCTTACGTTGTTCTTAGATGTTCAGGAAGCGGCACCCTTGGTAATAGTCACAACAATTATTATTGCCACCTTTATTTTGCTTCGAGAATGGTCCAATGTTGATGTTGCCTCTTTAAAGAGGTTGCTACCTAGCGCCTTAGTAGGTATTCCTTTTGGATTATGGTTTTTAACTAGGGTTCCAGAAGTCTTAGTGGCACGAAGTCTTGGAGCATTGCTTATTGGCTATGGACTTTACAGATTACTAGCACGTGTAAAGCTGGCGCAAATTTCTACAACTTGGGCATATTTCTTTGGTTTTCTTGGAGGTATGCTGGGCAGTGCCTGTAGCATCAGTGGACCACCTGTTGTGCTTTATGCTTCATTTAAACAGTGGGAACAAAGGCGCTTTCGTGCTACGATTCAAGCATTTTTATTGATTGCAGGTCTGTTGATTGCCGTTGGTCACGCTATAAATGGTTTGTGGGACCCGATGATGTGGCAGCGCAGTCTTTGGGCGTTGCCTGTTTTGGCGGCAAGTACTGTTTTAGGCAATATTATTGCTGGATATGTACCAGCGAATAAATTTGATAAGGTTATCTTTGCTGTTTTTATTGTGCTTGGTACTTTGCTTTGGTTAAAGTAATTGCCTGAAATAACTTTTTAAGTCTTCTAAAGTGTATTGTAGTTTCTAAACACAACATCATTGCCATAAAATAAGCTAAACTAGTGTTTATGGAGGATGGGTCGATGGAGGAAGAAAACAACCTATTACATCAACGTGCTGGGCATTTATTAAGACGTGCACACCAACGCAATGTTGCAACATTTTTAGAAACAACTGCAGCATTTAAAATAACGCCTCTACAGTTTGCTGTGTTGAAAGCTTTAGAAGAATTAGGGCCAAGTACACAACGTAGCATAAGTAGTTATATAGCGATGGAACCAAGTAATATTCACCCAATGTTGCACCGTATGACTGCTGGTGATCTGGTTACTATGGTACCTGATCCTGAGGATAAACGCAGAAGTATTATTTCAATGACGGATGAGGGTAGAGGGCTGCTCGAGCGCATTCGACCTCTCGAAGAAGAATCAAATGAGTTATTGCTACAAGTGTTAAACGAAGAACAGAAAAAACAATTTTTAGAGCTTTTAAATATTGTAGTTGGCGAAGAACCTAGTTAAATCAGTCGTCTGTAAACGACTAAAGCTCAAACCAAACCAATATAGGGTGCCATAAGAGACAGTACAGCAACGATGATTAACAAACCTTGCAGAGGGAAGCCAAAGTTTTGGTCATTCCAGAGCGCCCAACTGCCTTTACGATTTGAATAGCTGGAATACCAAAGCCCCAATGCTAAACCTACTAATGCCAGTGGTAATAATAAGAGTGCTTCCGTACTAACTTTAAACAAAGATTCTCCAAAGCTTCCTAAAAGTAAAATGAGTTGAATTGGTAGTAAGGTCCAAAAGGTAGCAGTCAAGAATGCACGATTGTCTTTATGTGATGTGCTTTTCGTTTTTAACCATAAAAATATAGCGGGGCCACCAAAGCCAACCATACCTTGTAGCAGACCATCTGAAGCAGAGGTGACCCAGGCTGGCCAGGCAGATTTAA